>NZ_JARACR010000030.1:0-47309 GCF_028765505.1 Aliivibrio sp. A6
AACAAGGCATACTGTGATTTGAATCACTCGCTCCGTGTCAGTGGATGCGCAGTATAGGCAATTCAGATTTTCGTGCAAGCCTTTTTATTAAAAAAAATACCGTTAGAACAACAATTAACCACATAGGGTAAATACCATACTAAAAAGGCTATTTTATTGATTATTTCCTCAATCAGTCTTATCTCCTCACACTTAAATAGCTATGTTACAATTATCATCTATTCAAACTTTATTGAGATATACACATGAAAATCGGCATTATCGGTGCAATGGAACAAGAAGTTGCCATTCTAAAAGAACAAATTGAAGGTTTAACAACCACGATAAAAGCAGGATGTACTTTCCATACTGGTACCTTAGCTGGAACAGACGTCGTATTACTGCAATCTGGTATTGGTAAAGTTGCAGCAGCAGTAGGGACAACATTACTTATTTCAGATCATAATGTAGATCTTGTATTAAATACGGGTTCAGCGGGTGGGTTTGATTCATCACTAAATCTTGGCGATGTCGTAATTTCAACAGAAGTACGCCACCATGATGCAGACGTAACAGCTTTTGGCTACGAAATGGGCCAAATGGCGCAACAGCCAGCCGCTTTTAAAGCTGACGAAAAATTAATGTCTGTAGCAGAGCAAGCATTGACACAAATGGAAAATAAACACGCTGTTCGTGGCTTAATCTGCACTGGTGACGCTTTTGTATGCACACCTGAACGCCAGACGTTTATCCGTACTCACTTCCCGTCAGTTATTGCTGTTGAAATGGAAGCTTCAGCAATAGCTCAAACATGTCATCAGTTTGAAGTTCCATTTGTTGTTGTTCGTGCAATTTCAGATGTTGCAGATAAAGAGTCTCCAATGAGTTTTGAAGAGTTTTTACCTCTTGCCGCACAAAGCTCATCTGAGATGGTGACCAAAATGGTTGCTCTATTAAATAAATAGTATCTTAAATTGAGCTAGCCAAACGCTAGCTCAATTTTCTCTCTTTTATATAGTAAACATATATGCTTGAAAAATTCTCTTTACTCATTGCTGATTATTCTCTACTGGTTTTATGGGGAGCGTTATTATTTCATTTGCTTTTACCGATCCCAGTTCATGCCCACCCCATGACTATTTGGCGAAAATTCGCAGAGTTATTAGCGAACAAAGTAAATAATACTCGATCTTATCAACAACGTTTTCTTTCTGGCTCTCTCGCTTGGGCCTTAATGGTCATCCCTGCTTTTATTGTCTGTATCGCAGCTCAACCCATAGTTTGGAACCTTCCTCTATTTAATTTGGGACTACTTCTGATTTCACTAGAATGGCGAGGCGTTGAAAAACTCTGTAAAGATACAATTCAATCAATTAATCAAAACAACAAAGAAGAAGCAAAGGCTGCTCTACAACCTTGGGTTAATCGAGATGTTGAGCCTTTATCTCTGTTAGGCCTAGGAAAAGCCAGTGCAGAAACGATAATTTTAGGCTACGCAAGAACCGTCATTGGCGTTTTATTTTGGTATGCGATTGCTGGTGGTATTGGTGCGTTTATTTACCGCTTATCTTTAGAGTTAGCAAGAGCTTGGTCTCCATCAAGAGATTCATTCCGACCATTTGGCATTCCGGCATTAACCATACAAGCTTTTCTTGATTTTATTCCTTTAAAACTGTTTAGCTTATTATGTCTTGTTGGTAAACACCTTCAAAACACGCTCCACACCTTAAATCTTCAACGTAAGAGTTGGGCAAACACAAATAATGCGTGGCTACTTATCATTATTGGTAAAAAATTTGAGCTTTCTCTTGGCGGTCCTGTTATTTATCAAGGCAAGAAAATTAGCCGCCCAAAGCTGGGAGGGAAAATTGCGCCGTCAGCTCTTCATTTAGCGCAAATACATCGTTTCTTAAGCTGGAGAATTGCTATTTGGTTAATTCTTCAAAGCACTCTAATGGTTATAATCAAACAAGGGTTATAACTTTTATTTCAACGACATCATGCAGTAAGTCATAGAGGACAAGATGTTAATCTATATAATTGATATGTTTGGTACCGCCATCTTTGCTATTTCAGGCGTTTTATTAGCGGGACGATTAAAAATGGACCCTTTTGGTGTCACTGTTCTCGCTAGCGTTACCGCTATTGGCGGAGGAACCATTCGAGATATGGCGCTTGGCGCTACCCCTGTTTTCTGGATTACTGATACTAACTATTTATTAGTCATTTTTGTTACTTGCATTTTAACCATGTTAATCATCAGAAAACCAAAACGTCTTCCTTGGTATGTTCTTCCTGTATCTGATGCCATTGGACTAGCTGTATTTGTCGGAATTGGTGTTGAAAAGGCCCTAAGCTATAACGCAGACCCAATGGTTGCCGTGATTATGGGGGTAATAACTGGTTGCGGAGGAGGCATTATTCGTGATGTTCTTGCTCGCGAAGTACCAATGGTATTAAGAAGTGAAGTGTATGCCACTGCTTGTATTATCGGAGGTATAGTTCATACCTCAGTTCTTGAGTTTAATATTCAAAGCTCAACAGCCATGCTCTTTGGCGTAGCAACAACATTGGTCATTCGATTAGCCGCTATTCGCTGGCATCTATCTTTACCAACTTTTGCGCTCAATAAATAAAGTATTAAGCCAACTCTGTTCACATTATTGAGTTGGCTTTTTTGTTTATTTTTAATTAATGGAACTTTTTTTTATTAAAAGGTGACAAAACGATAACTTCGTCACATAGCAGTTAACTCAAAAACAAGCTAAACTTCTATGTTGTTATTTCTATGAATTCTTTACCTAATTAGTCGAATGATATTATCTAAATTAACTCGCATTCCTGTTATCCATCGTATTCTTATTGGTATTTGTAGCGCTGGGATAATTGTTGCTGTAGCGACAATTCCAGACTCGGTCGCCCCTGACTCAGGCTTTTATAAATTAGCGGTCGGACAAACATACCCCATTGAAATTCGTCAAGAATCACTTATTTCGCATGAACAAACCTCCCCAAATAAGCAACTCTCTTGGGAGAATTATACGGTTAAGTCAGGTGAAAGTGCTTCTGTATTATTCAGTCGAGCAGGACTAACCGCTCGCCAACTTTATAATCTAACCAGCAGCGATAAAGAAATTGAGCAACAATTAACCCGCCTCCGTCCTGGTGATAAATTAAAGTTTGGCTTCAATAAAAACCAAGAAATTATCCAACTTATCCGTCCTATTAGTAAATTTGAAACCTATAGGATCAGTAAAGTAGGTGACCAATACATTGGTTTATTTGAAAAACAAGACATCGAAACCCAACTTAATTATACCAAAGCGACAATTACCTCTAATTTTTGGAATGCTTCAATTAGCGCAGGTTTAAATGCAAACCAAATAATGGAATTAGCAGGCATTTTTGGTTGGGATATTGATTTTGCTCTAGACATTCGTGAAGGCGACAGTTTTAACGTTCTTTATGAAGAGCGTTATGTTGAAGGTGAATACGCAGGTAAAGGAAATATTATTGCGGCTTCTTTTACCAATCGCGGAGATACCTTTACTGCTATTCGTAATGATAAAAATGGCAATTTCTATGAGCCAAATGGCCGAGCAATGAAAAAGGCTTTTTTACGCTCTCCAATTAACTTCCGTTATGTAAGCTCTAACTTTAACCCTCGTCGCTTGCACCCAGTAACAGGGCAAAGAAAAGCACATAGAGGCACTGATTATGTCGCACCTGTTGGTACCCCTATTTGGGCAGCAGGTGATGGTGTGGTTGATAAGTCAGGTTACAATCAATTCAATGGTAATTATGTCTTTATTCGCCATAGTAATACCTACATTACTAAGTATTTACATATGACTAAGCGTTATGTCAAAGCGGGACAACGAGTAAAGCAAGGAGATACGGTTGGTACCCTAGGTGGTACAGGACGAGTTACAGGCCCTCACTTACATTATGAATTCTTAGTTAACGGAGTTCATAAAGACGCAAGAACGGTCTCGTTACCACAATCAAAATCATTAACAGGCAATGATAAAAAAGAGTTTGAAGTGGTAGCAAAAGAGCGTTTAAAACAACTCGAACAATACAGTCAGTTTATTGTGGGTAATCACCCTGTGCTAACCCACTAATAAATGAAAATAAGATAATGCCCTATAATGTCGTTAATCAGTGACAACATAGGGCATTATTTTTATCCTTAACTTGAGTATTTTTTATCTCGACCTAGCATCAATAAACAAGGTGTTAATACGAGAGTTAATACCGTAGCAAAGGCTAATCCCCCAGCCACAGCGGTTGCTAATTGTGACCACCACTGAGTACTAGGAGCACCAAACTCTACTTTTTGACTTACCAGATCGATATTCATTTCCAATACCATTGGCATCAAACCTAAAATCGTCGTTACTGTGGTTAATAACACAGGTCGTAAACGCTGAACCCCTGTTTGTAATATTGCATCAACTTTCTCAAGCCCTTCTTTACGCAATGTATTGTAGGTATCAATAAGTACAATATTATTATTAACAACAATCCCAGCCAAAGAGATGACTCCTATCCCCGACATAATGATGCCAAAAGGACGTTGGAAGATAAGCAAACCTGCAAAGACACCAACCGTTGAAAATAAAACAGCACTTAAAATAAGGAAAGCCTGATAAAAACTATTAAATTGAGTTACCAAAATGATCGCCATCACCGCTAAAGCAACAACAAAAGCATTTTGAAGAAATGCGGCTGAATTATTCTGCTCTTCGTTTTGGCCTCTCAGTTTAAACTCAACCTCATCAGGTAAATTTAAAGCGCTTAATGCTGATTCAATTTTTGGCAATTCAATACTCAAATTATAACCATCACTCATATCGGCTTTTACCGTTAGCACTCGATGCCCATCAATTCGATGAATCGTATCTTGTTTGTGAGTAGGGATAATTCGTGCAAAATTAGTGATAGGAACTAATCCATTAGCGGTTTTTACCCTTAACTCATCAAAACGTCCGATATCTCGATGTTCTTCAGGAAAACGAACAAGAATATCAACTTGTTCATCATTATCATCAGGCAGGTAATCCCCTATTTTGAGTCCATTCGTCACAAATTGTACAGTATTACCAACCAGTGTCGCATCCGCACCAAAGCGTGCGGCATCATCTCGACGAATATCAATTTTCCAATCAATACCTTGTTTATTTGAAGTATCACTAACATTCGTAAAGGCTGGATTCGCATCAATCCACTCTCTTACTCGCATTACTGATTGATTAAGCAACTCACCGCTTCTTGCACTGAGTTCAATAACTAAATCATGCTCACTCGGAGGGCCGGCATTCGGTGTACTAAACTCCAATTCAATACCTGCAATGTCCTTTGTTTGAGTCCTTAAATCATTGATGATCTCTTTCACTGGTCTGCGATATTGCCAATCCACTGGGGTTATTTGAATTTGTCCAATTTCATCATCGCCACCGGTTCGCGTATAAATACTGTCTAATTCTTCCATTCCCAGTATTTGGTCTTGCACTTCAACCATTAATTTATCTTTCTCATTAATAGAAAGATCACCATGAGAGCGCACTTTGACCGTTAAGAATGGAGGATCAACATCAGGGAAAAAGACAACACCCAAACCAGCTTTCGCATAAGTAAACCCAATCCATATTGCTAATATTATTGCTAACAACAGAATTTTAAATGGGTGCTTAAGTGCCATTGATAATGTATGAAAATAGAGTTTTGTTATCCCTTCAGCTTGACTAAAATCCCCCTGACTTAACGCATACAGTTTTTCCCTCTTCTTTGGTAAGACTTGTTGAGGTTTACCAAATAAACTCCCCAAAACCGGGACAAATAAAAGTGCCATAACAAGAGATGCACTCAGTGTAGCAATTAAGGTGAGAGGCAAGTACTTCATAAATTCGCCTGTAATATCAGGCCAAAATAACAAAGGGGCAAAAGCAGCTAAGGTGGTTGCGGTAGATGCGGTGATCGGCCACGCCATTCGTTGTGCAGCTTCTCGATAGGCATCAAGACGGTTCGCACCTTCCTGCATTCGTCGATCGGCATATTCAGTAACCACAATTGCGCCATCAACAAGCATTCCTACCGCCATAATAAGCGAAAATAGCACGACAATATTAATGGTTAACCCAGACAGCGCTAACATTAATAGGCCAGTTAGGAACGAACCAGGAATTGAGATCCCAACCAGAAGGGCCGTTCTTGCTCCTAGAATAGCAATGATGACAATCACTACTAATAAAATGGCTGATAAAATATTATTTTGCAGATCGTTAAGCATGCTCTTAACGTCTTTTGACTCATCCCACGTGTATTTTACCAATAAATTGTTTGGCCATGAGTCAAGCGCTTGAGCACCAGCTAAAACTGCTTTTACTATCTCAACTGTTTCAATTATGTTTTCGCCAGAGCGTTTTTTGATATCGAGGACAATGGCCTTTTCACCATTTAGTCGAGCGTAACTATTAGGGTCTCTAAACGCTTTTCGAACCGTTGCAATATCTCCAAAAGTCACCACTTGCTTACCATCAACTTTAATAGGCAATTCAAGGACATCTTTTAATGAATCAAAAACAGAAGGGACTTTAACTGAAAATCGTCCATAACCAGTATCAACAAACCCAGCTGCAACCACTCGGTTGTTCAACGCTATCAAATTATAAATAGCGGCTTGATCTAGACCATAACTTTCTAATAAAAGAGGGTCTACTATGATTTCGACAACATCTTCTCGATCTCCTGCAATATCAACTTCTAATATTTGCTTATAACTTTCGAGCTTGTCTTGTAATTTTCGTGCAATTTGCACTGCGGTTCGCTCAGGTACCGTTCCATATAGCACTACGGATAATACGGCTTGTTCTGCTGCTAGAGTAACTTCATGTACGGTTGGCTCATCACTCTCTTCTGGTAAGTCCGGTTTTACCAGATCAACCGCATCTCTTACATCGGTAAGGGCTTTATCCAAATCCGTTCCAACATTAAACTCTAATGTTACCGAACCATGGCCTTCCCCCGCGACCGCTGTCATTTCTTTGATCCCTTCAATAGAACGTAATTCTTGCTCCATCGGGCGAACCAATAAGCGCTCAGAATCTTCAGGAGAAATACCTTGATGGCTCATTGATACATAAATGATTGGGATCGTAATATCTGGATTCGACTCTTTTGGGATAATAATATAAGTCGATATACCTGCTACAAGTAACAGTACCAGTAGCATAAGCATAGTTCGAGAGCGACTCAGAGCTGCATTAATAATGGCTAACATACAATGTCCCTATTTACGTTTTGCGTGAATAAAGTCACCATCACGGACAAACCCTTGGCCAACGGTAATAATATCGACTTCAGCACCAAGCCCTGTTAACCAAATCCCATCATCTTCTGCTTTTACTAATTGGATCGGCACAAATTTTACTTGTTGATCACTGTCTGCGTGCCCTTCACTTTGAATAACTGTTTTTACCCCTAAGTCTCCAGCTTCATTTAATGCCAACATAGCCGGTGACACTTTTAGCGCCGGTTGAAGATCCAGGTTTATTTCTACTTCAGAACTCATGCCTGCAGAAATCTCTGCGCCAGCATTTGGTATTTCAACTTCAACAGAAAAAGTATTTGTCGACGATGATGATACGCTAGAGATATAACGAACATCCCCCTCAATTGATAGACCGTTAATAAAGAAGACTTCTGCTTTCTGCCCTTTATCAATTTGCCCAATATGCCTTTCACTCACATTAACTTCGATAACTAAAGGATCTAACACCACAACTTTTGCAACAGGATCACCACGACTCACAAAGTCACCAACCTCAACAAAAAGGTGTTCTACAATGCCATCAAATGGGGCTGTAACCGTCGTGTTCTTTAAAATAAGTTCAGCATTTCTTACGCTTGCTCTGGCCTCAGCTAAAGATGCTTCAGCTTGACTAAAAGCAACTTCACCTTGTAATCCCTTTCGGCGAAGTTCTTTTGCTGCTTTAAACTCTTTCATTCGTACCGAATATATGGCCTTGGCTTGGCTTAAACGTAAGTCAAGATCTGCCATATCTAAATGAGCGATTGGTTGATCTTTTTTTACTCTAACGCCCTTTCGAACTAAGATATCCTCAATTTGAGCACCAACTTGTGCACCTAATATTGTTTTACGATCAGGCGCAGTTCTGCCATATAAGGAAATGGTTTTATGCGTAGGAGTAGATTGAAATCGCTCAACAATGACATTGGCAAGAGGAACGCTCAAAGACTGATTGTCTTCTTTTATCTCTGCGTTATCCGCATGGGAGGGGCCACTTATTATCCATAGAAATAAGCTTAAAAATAAACAGAAAGAAATTATCCAAGGGCGATGGATAATATATGAAGAAAAACGAGATGCGAATTTACCCATAGCAACAATCCTTAGTGCTTTAGAGGTAGGTAAACAGTAATACATCCTGATTTACTGTAGGAATTAAGTAACCTTTATAACTTAAATTTATAAAAAAAGGTAAGCGAGAAACCTCGAACTTACCTTCTTTATCAGTTTTTATACACTGAACGAAGCACCGCAACCACAGGTTGTTGTTGCGTTCGGGTTATCAATGAAGAAACGAGAACCTTCAAGCCCTTCGGTATAATCAACAACACCACCAATCAAGTATTGTAAACTCATCGGGTCAACAACCAAGGTTACGCCATCATTAACTAAGGTCATATCACCGTCGTTCACTTCTTCATCAAACGTAAATCCATATTGGAAACCACTACAACCACCACCAGTAATGTATACACGTAGTTTTAGATTTGGGTTTTCTTCTTCTGCAATTAGCGTTTTTACTTTTGCTGCGGCAACATCAGAAAACGTTAACGGCACAGATACATCACTCATTTAAACCTCTCAGGATTGGTTTCCAATTCTATTTTATTGCTGATTATCTAATACCTGACTGTTTCATTCAAGTATTCAATTATATCTAATGCTTTACCACTTAATATCGGGATCGCATTTCCTGTCACTATTTTACTATTAGATGGGGATTAATACGATCAACTCAAGCATTTTTAGGTACAATAGCGCGCAACTGGTCCAATTGATTACTATGAGGATATAAGTAATGACCAAATCAGCAGAACTATTCGCAAAAGCTCAAGATAAAATTCCTGGTGGCGTAAATTCACCTGTTCGTGCTTTTGCTGGCGTTGGTGGCTCACCAATCTTTATTGAGCGTGCCGATGGCCCATTAATTTTTGATGCCGATGGCAAAGCTTATATTGACTATGTTGGCTCTTGGGGTCCAATGATCCTTGGTCACAACCATGCTGCCATTCGTGAAGCTGTAATTTCTGCAGCACAACGTGGTTTAAGTTTTGGCGCTCCAACAGAAACTGAGATTAACATGGCTGAACTCGTTTCTGAATTAGTTCCATCAATGGAACAAGTTCGCATGGTTAGTTCTGGTACAGAAGCAACAATGAGCGCCATTCGTCTTGCTCGTGGTTACACAGGCCGCGATAAAATTATGAAATTTGAAGGTTGTTACCATGGACATGCCGATAGCCTACTTGTTAAAGCCGGTTCTGGTGCGTTAACACTTGGTCAACCAAGCTCTCCTGGCGTACCTGCTGATTTTGCTAAATACACACTAACTGCAACATTTAATAATTTAGACTCGGTTCGTGAGTTATTTGCGGCAAACAAGGGTGAGATAGCTTGTATTATCGTAGAGCCTGTCGCAGGTAATATGAACTGCATCCCTCCGGTGGAAGGCTTCCATGAAGGTCTTCGTCAAATTTGTGATGAAGAAGGCGCACTATTAATCTTTGATGAGGTAATGACAGGCTTCCGCGTAGCTGAAAACTGTGCTCAAGGTTACTACAACATCAAACCAGACCTAACAACGCTTGGTAAAGTAATTGGTGGCGGTATGCCTGTTGGTGCATTTGGTGGCCGTAAAGAAGTGATGCAATACATTGCCCCTACGGGTCCTGTTTACCAAGCAGGTACGCTTTCAGGTAACCCTGTCGCAATGGCGGCTGGTTTTGCTTGCTTAAAAGTACTAACAGAAGAAGGCAATGAAAAACGCCTTGCTACTACAACAAAACAATTAGCGCTAGGCTTAAAAGAGCTAGCAAATAAGCACGGTATCCCAATGGTAGTTAATTACGTTGGCGGTATGTTTGGTTTCTTCTTTACTGATCAAGAAACGATTACTACTTATGAAGACGTCACTAAATGTGATATTGAAAGCTTCAAACGTTTCTTTAACCTAATGCTATCGCATGGTGTTTATCTTGCACCTTCAGCATTTGAAGCTGGGTTTACTTCTCTAGCTCATGGACCAAAAGAAATCGAAGCGACATTAGAAGCCGCCGATCGCAGTTTTGCTGAAATGGCTTCAAGCACTAAATAAACGACCAGCATAAATAAAAAATGGTTTCTCTGCTTATTGAGAAGCCATTTTTATTGCCAGAAATAAATAACCAATACCATTAATCCAACAATAATAAGAGGGATTATTGGAAGTTTTCTTTTTTTATTACTGCTACACGTCTCTTTATCACAACAGCCCATTATTACTCCCCATTATTCTTGCTAAGCTAACCAAGTACCTATATAACTTAACTTACTACCATTATTTGTAAATTGCTTACCGCATCATAAGGGAAGAATGTGTCTCATTTCAATAAACTAAATTCCAGTCATTGGGTTTTAATCGCAGCTTTACTTGCTGCCAGTTATGCGTGTTTTTTATTAATACAACCATACCTAAACCCTATCATTCTTGCTTTTATTATGTCTCTTTTGTTTGCGCCATTGCATAATAAAATCAGTGAAAAACTGCCTAACAGTCCAAACAGTGCCGCTATCTTATCCTGTATGGCACTCACTTTTATTATTGCTATTCCTTTGTTTTTTGTTTTTGTTGCTATCGTACAGCAAGGTGCTACTTTTTCTAAAGACGCTTATCATTGGGTTACCGAAGGTGGTGTTCAAGCATTATTTGAGCATCCTATCGTTTCTCAAATATTGGCATTTTTTAATAAGCACTTACCTTTTGATGCTATTGATCCTGCTGAAATAACCCAAAAAATAGCTCAATTAGCCTCTCAGGTTGGTACCAGGGTCGTTGGTGTTAGCGCCCAGATCCTTGGGGATGTCACCAATGTATTAATGAACTTCTTTTTAATGCTCTTTGTTCTTTTCTTCTTATTGCGCGATCAAGATAAGATTATCTCAGCATTTCGACACGTACTTCCCCTTTCAAGAAGCCAAGAAGATCGTTTACTTGATGAGATTGAAGAAGTCTCAAAATCAGCCGTACTAGGTTCGTTCTTGACAGCCATCGCTCAAGGTTTAGCGGGCGGCTTTGCTATGTGGCTAGCTGGATTTCCGGGTTTATTCTGGGGAACAATGATGGGCTTTGCTTCATTTATTCCGGTGGTCGGCACCGCACTGATTTGGGTTCCAGCAGCGATTTATTTACTACTAACGAATCAATGGGAATGGGCATTGTTCTTAACGGTTTGGGGGGTTGCAGTGGTAGGTTCGATTGACAACATTGTACGACCATTATTAATGCAAGGTAATTCAGGAATGAATACATTGCTTATTTTCTTTTCTTTATTAGGCGGAATCCACTTATATGGTTTAATCGGCTTAATTTATGGCCCTATTATTTTCGCTCTAACATTGGTGTTATTTAATATGTATGAAACTGAATTTAAAGATTTTTTAGACCAACAAGATAAAAATTAACACCTTAAGAACCATTAATACCATTCTGGATAAGTAGTTGTTCAGATAATTGCTTAGGAAAAATCGATTAGAGCAAGGCATAAATTACAGTAACTAGTGGATCTAATTACAAAATTTATAACGCTGATATAATCGATTTTAACAAGCAAGAATGACCAAATACTTATGTAGATTGGTATAAATAGAGGCTGTATTTATTTACTCTGATAAACAGCCTCTTACTTTTCTTTTGCTTCCCTTAGCTTTGTGCGACAATCTCGTCAGTTTTTGTATTCTTTCGAGGCCACTATGTCTTACTCAGCTCCAAGTCAAATCACTCAACGTCAACTTGCTTATTTTGAAGGCAAACACGTTCTCATTGCTGGTGAACTTACTGATGATTTCCCACTAGAGTTAGTCAAACATTGTGCTTCAACATCAATCTTTACGACTAACTATGGCTACTATAAGCAGTTTGAAAACAATGACAGTATTGAGTGCCATTTTGGTTCTGAGTTAACTGAAAATACCAATGCCGATATGATCCTACTTTATTGGCCAAAAGCAAAAGCTGAAGCTGAATATCTCCTAATGATGCTATTAGCTAAATTAGGTAAAGGAACAGAAATTGTTGTTGTTGGTGAAAATAGAAGCGGCGTGAAAAGCATTGAAAAAATGTTTGCTGATTTTGGACCAATAAATAAATTTGATTCTGCTCGTCGCTGCAGCTTTTATTGGGGTCAATGTACAGAATCAGTACCAGCTTTTAACCTACAATCGTGGTTTAAAGAGTATCAAGTTCAATTTGAAGAGCACACAATTGAAGTAAGAAGCTTACCAGGCGTATTTAGTCATGGTGAATTTGATAAAGGCTCTGAGCTTTTATTACAAACGCTACCTACTTTACGTGGTCATGTACTTGATTTTGGTTGTGGCGCAGGCGTTTTAGGCTCTGTAATGAAAACATTAAACCCTAAAATTCATTTAGATATGGTAGATATCAGTGCGCTTGCGATTGCCTCATCAATTGAAACACTAAAAGCAAATAACCTTGATGGTAAAGTATTTGCGAGTGATGTGTATTCTGATACTAAAGAGAATTACCAATTTATTGTCAGTAATCCCCCCTTTCATGCAGGTTTAAAGACACACTACTCTTCGACAGAAGAGCTACTAGAAAAAGCACCACAAAACCTAACTCATGAAGGCCAATTGATTTTAGTTGCGAATAGTTTCTTACAATATCCACCTATTATTGAAAAAGCTTTTGGGGAATGCTTAACCCTAGCAAAAAATAACAAATTTAAAATTTACGCCGCACAAAAATAATCTAGCACCCCGCCGCACTTTACTCTTCTGCTGCTTGATTTTTAACGTAATTTACGTATAAGAGCAGCAGAACTTCTCGTTAATATTCATCATAACAATAACTACTGACACGTTAATTGTGTCAATTCCGCTGAATGGATCACAGTGTAAACCAGGCTTAAATATGGAAAAAAAACAACACTTTAAACGTCTTCAAAATACGTTAATGATTGCCTTTCTTGCGTTAAGTATTACGCCATTGTCAATTATTGCTATTTTCTTCCTTCACTCTCACAGTCAAGATTTAGCAACTCAAAGTACTGCCCACCTAGTTTCGTTAAGGGACAATAAAGAACAACAAATAACGGACTATTTCAAAGCAAAAAAGTCTGAAGTATTGGGCTTTGCACGCTCTGAACTTGCCAATGCGAGTGGTGGTCGATTCTACGGTCTCGTTAGTGCTTTTCCTCATTTAGGTAGCTCTATAGAAAGCGCCAGAGAAAACGCTCAGCAACGATATATAGAAGGATCGGGGAATAAGATCCGCACCAGTATTTTACCAGAATCTAATTCTTATATTGGTAGTGAGCGCTATCGTCTTTTGCATAAGCGTTACCACTGGGCATACCAAGAACTACTAAAACGCTCTGACTTTACTGATATTCTTCTTGTTGATATTGACGGTAATGTTGTTTATTCCACAAAAAAAGAAGATAACTACGGCACCAATTTACTCACAGGTAAATATAAAAATACGGCTCTAGAAAAAACCTATAGCCAAGTACGAGATATGATGAAAGAAACGAAGAATAAAGAAAACATTCCGATTATCTTCTCTGATTTCTCTTACATCAATAATGAGAACATCTCCTGGTTCGCCGCACCTATCGTGCAACAAGGCTACTTGCATAGTTTCGTTCTTTTTAAACTTCCAAATACTGGTTTATCTAACCTGTTAGTTAATAAAGAAAATAGTTCGATAAAAACCTACTTTGTTGGTGAAGACTCTTACTCTCGTATTAACAATAATGATACAAAGAAAAATTTATCTAAAAATATAATTGCAGCACTTTCAGGGAAAACTAGTGTTGGCAGCTTTATTGATAAAAAAGATAAAAATGTATTGGCTGCGTTTACTCCTATTACTATTGATAACCATACTTGGGGGCTATCTATTGAGTTGCCTGAAAAAGAAGCATTTGCACGTATTCAACAATTAGAGCAGATTTTTATTGTTGCTATGATTATTGCAATTGTCAGTGTTGTTATCGCTTCCCATTTCCTATCTAATTCGATTACCGCGCCTCTTTTACGCCTCACTTGGGCAGCAGAGCGTGTTTCTGCCGGGGATCTAGACCAAGATATGATCAGTACTGATAGAAAAGATGAGATCGGTCGTCTGGCCGTCAGTTTTGCTCGTATGCAACGTTCAATTAGAGAAAAGATTCAACTAATAAAGGCGCAGAACGAAGAGTTAGAAGCTAACCTTGCTCTTATTCAAAATAAGAATAAAGAACTGGAAGCTACAGATAAGTTGAAGGATGAGTTTCTCGCAACCACATCTCACGAGTTAAGAACGCCATTACATGGCATGGTTGGTATTGCTGAAGCGCTATACACTGGTGCAAATGGTCCAATATCGGCTTCTCATCGACACCAATTAGAGATAATCATTAACAGCGGTCAAAGACTAACTAATTTAGTTAACGATCTGTTGGACTACCATAAAATGCGCCATGGTAATCTGGATATTAACCGCCATGTAGCAGATCTATCTGCAGCAACAAGTCTAGTCCTCGAATTATCACAACACTTACTTGGCAATAAACCTATTCGTATCATTAACCAAGTAGATAAATCATTACCTTCTGTATATGCCGATGAACAGCGTCTTGAGCAAGTTCTCTACAATTTAATTGGCAATGCCATTAAGTATACCTCAGAAGGTAAAATTGTAATTTCAGCTAGCGTCGTTGACCAATGTTTAAGAGTGCAAGTTGTCGATACTGGCCATGGTATCCCTGCCGATGAATTAGAGCATATTTTTGAGCCATTGATTCAAGCAGGACATGACTCAAATCGCTACCGCCAAGGCTCTGGACTCGGTTTATCAATTAGCCGCCAACTCATTGAACTCATGGGCGGCTCTCTCTATGTAAGCAGTCAACCAATGGTTGGGGCTACTTTTAGCTTTACGATTCCTTTAGCAACAAAAGAGCAAATACAGCATCATAAATTGCTTACTAAAGAAGACATAGCTCATTATCAAACACCTGAGAAGTTAGAATACAATCTGGATGAATTAGCAGAAGAGATCCCTGAGAATCCTGATGGTCCCTTACTTTTAGTTGCCGATGATGAACCAGTAAACCTTCAAGTATTAAGTAGCTTTTTAAAGCTTGAGGGCTATCGCGTTAAAACAGCAAATGACGGGCCTGAAACCTTGCAGGTACTAAAAGAAGAAAAGCCAGAATTATTATTACTAGATGTAATGATGCCAGGTATGAGTGGTTATGAGGTGTGTCAATCCCTAAGACAAGAATACAATCATTCACAACTACCAATCATCATGCTCACTGCATTAAATCAAACTCAAGATCGTGTGAGAGGGTTTGAATCGGGTGCTAACGACTATTTAAGCAAACCCTTTAATAAACAAGAATTAGCTGCCAGAATTAAAGCACATATTCAAGCAAGTCAAACTGAAGGCTTTATTAATGAAAACAGCCGATTACTACAAGAAATACGTCATAGAGAAAAAGTAGAAGCCAGCTTACTAGAAACACAAACACATATTTTAGAGCAATTAAATCATGCTCATGAGGCTATTATTTGCGCTAAAAAAGATGGCAACATTCAATATGTTAATCACGCAGCAGCTAAGCTATTCCAAAGAACAGAAGAGCAACTAACTCGCTACTCTATTGATGAACTGATTGCCAAACGAAGCTTAATTGAAAGTAAGCAAAATCACAGAGGTAATATTGATGTTTATATTGATGGTGGAATAGAGCAAATTAATGCAGACCTTTTGCATCTACCAGCAGAGTCTGGTTTATCATTAATGCTCATCGTAAGTCACAAACATGAAGCCAGTGAGCAGCGCATTCATGATTTAGAAAGCGCTGTTGAAGCACTTTCTGCCTTTGCGTTTGACGGAGATAAACAGAAATTAGACTCCTTATCTCTACTCAGTGGTGATATAGCCCAATTGGTCACAAAGGCTAATGAAAATAAAGATGATAAAGGCACCATTATGCGTGAATTAATTGTCGATGGTATGACTTCAGGGTTACTTTATTGGGAAGAATCAACAGGGCAGACTAAATATACTTTAGCCGAAGAAAGTGGACTATGGCGAGTTTATCTTGATAGAAGTACGTTACAAACTCGAACTCTAGATAAGTATTTGCGCGTTGAAACATTACCTAAAACACCAAGGTGGCGCACAGTAATAAGCACCCTAGAGTACATCTTGACGCATTGTGAGCAACATAATACCCAACGAGAAAAGCTCGTTAGAATTAAAGACAAACTTCAAATTCTCATTGCATCAGCCTAAATTATTCTATTTTTATCCCAATAAAAACCTACAATTATTTGTAGGTTTTTTTTCATCATTACAAATTATCATGGCGAAATAAGCCTTCCAAAATCTATTCTTAATACCGCTAAATTTACGAATATCAGTACTTAATACCCTAGGTTTAATCAGTTTGTCATAATTATGAGAAGCGACTCACAACAAATTTGATGTGATAATTTTAGCGGTAAAATTAACGTTCAAGATCACTAGTGACTCCTATCACTATCTATAAAGCTAAGCCTAAGAACCTTTACCAGAAAAGAAAACACGGTAAGTAACCACTAACATTTTATCTTATGGTACGGTATTTATTTGCGTGGTATCACACGGATAAACTCGTTCAAATAATAAACAAAATAATTAAAAGTAACGGTTTTAACGTTAAATCCATCAATTTTGCCGTTTTTAACGGTAATCGAAATTGACGTTTTAATGCAAAAACGCTTTTCTATACATGCCCAAGGCCTACAGGCCACTCAAAAAACATTTAAACGCAATTTGGAAAAATGGATTTGAGGTAGGTCTTTAATGTGTGTTTATCAAATTGATAAAGACGTATATATCGTGAAACTAAAGCAAAGAGTAAGGAACAGCTATGCTTGCCAATATTAAAAAAACTACACTAGCTGCTGCTGTATTAGCAGCAACAACGGGTTTTGCAGCAACAGATGCAGCTGCTCGTAGTGAGCTAACAGTAGTGCCAGATTTCTACCCTACAATGATCCAAAACTTTAACCCATACTTAGCAACTAACCTTCGTACAACAACTGATTTTGTTTACGAACCATTAGTTATCTTTAATGAGATGCACGGTAATAAACCTGTAATGCGTCTTGCTGAAGACTTCCGTATGTCTGACGATCTTATGAGTGTTACTTTTGACATTCGTAAAGGAGTAAAATGGTCTGATGGTGAGAAATTCACAGCGGATGATGTGATTTATTCTTACCAACTATTAAAAGACAAGCCTGAGCTTGATCAACGTGGTATCAATAAATGGGTAACAAAAGTTGAACGCGTAAACGAATATCAAGTTAAATTTAGCCTATCTGAAGCTAACTCAAACGTTCCATACGAAATTTCATTAGTTCCAATCGTTGCTGAACACATTTGGTCTAAAGTTGAAAACCCAACAACGTTTACTAACGAAAATCCAGTAGGTACAGGTCCATTTACTGAAATTGATACTTTTACACCACAACTTTACATTCAATGTCGTAACCCGAATTACTGGGATAACGACAACCTAGATGTAGACTGTTTACGTGTACCTCAAATCGCAAACAACGACCAATTATTAGGTAAAGTAGTTAACTCAGAACTTGATTGGACTTCATCTTTCATTCCTGACATTGACCGTACTTACGCTTCAGCAAGTCCTAACCACCAATACTGGTACCCGCCATCAGGTACACAAGCATTCATGGTTAACTTCAAAAACCCTGATGCAGCTAAAAATGAAGCACTAACAAACGTTGAGTTCCGTCGCGCTATGGGTATGGCTCTTGATCGTCAAACCATCATTGATATCGCATTCTACGGCGGCGGTACTGTGAATGATTTTGCATCTGGTCTTGGTTATGCATTTGAAGCATGGTCTGATGAAGCTATTCATAACAAGTACAAGAAATTCAATACATACAATGTTGAAGCGGCTCAAAAGCAACTAGCTAAAGCAGGCTTTAAAGACATTAACGGTGATGGGTATGTTGAAACTCCATCAGGTAAATCGTTTGAGCTTCTAGTGCAATCACCAAATGGTTGGACTGACTTCAACAACACGGTTCAACTTGCTGTTGAGCAACTAGATGAAGTTGGTATTAAAGCAAAAGCTCGTACTCCAGAGTTTGCGGTTTACAACCAAGCGATGTTAGATGCAACTTATGATGTAGCTTACACTAACTACTTCCACGGTGCCGACCCTCACCTATACTGGAACAGTGCTTATAACTCAGCACTTCAAAATGGTGATGGTATGCCACGTTTCGCAATGCACTACTTCAAAGATGCGAAACTGGATGCACTACTTGATAGCTTCTACAAAACAGCTGACCGTGATGAGCAACTAGAAATCGCTCATGGCATTCAGAAAATCATTGCAGAGAATCAAGTAACAATCCCTGTAATGTCTGGTGCTTACATGTACCAATACAACACTAAACGCTTCACTGGTTGGTGGAACGAGAAGAATCCTAAGGGTCGTCCAAATATCTGGGCAGGTATCCCTGAGCGTCTTCTACACGTTCTTGACCTAAAACCTGTTAAGTAATATGTAACTATCTTTGCGGTGTACCCCTTGTGCACCGCCTATTCCCCCCCTTCCCTACTAGCTAAAGGAATGGCGCTCGTCGTCAGGGGTTTTTATGTCCTGATTTCCAGGTCAGGCAAACAATATCTGGATGAGTAAGGTGTGAGTTATGGGATTTTTTCTAAGACGTTTATCGTTCTATTTTATTGCGTTGGTCGTTGCTGCAACGATTAACTTCATCATTCCGCGAGCAATGCCAGGTGATCCTGTTGTCATGATGTTCGCTAATGCAACCACTCAGGTAACTCCTGAGCGTATCGAGGCGATGAAACAACTGCTTGGTTTTGTTGATGGCCCTCTATACGAGCAATACTTTATCTACATCAAAAACATTCTAACTTGGGATCTAGGTACTTCTATCAAGTTCTACCCTTTAAGTGTAAATACACTATTAGGCGGCGCATTTGGTTGGTCTCTATTTCTTGCTGGTACCGCGGTTGTTTTATCTTTCTCTTTAGGTTCAATCCTAGGTATTTTCGCAGCGTGGAAACGCGGCAGTGCTTATGACACATTCATCTCTCCTGGGATGCTAGTTATTCAAGCTGTCCCACAAGTAGTTATTGCTATGCTTGCCATGTTTACTTTTGCTGTCGGCTTAAAATGGTTCCCAACAGGGTATGCGTATACCCCAGGTGTTATTCCTGATTGGACAAGTTGGGCATTTATCAAAGATGTTGCTTATCATGCAATACTTCCACTGTTATGTGCTTCAATCGTTCAAATTGGTGGTTTCCTAATTAACATGCGTAACAACATGATTAACCTACTTGGTGAAGATTACATCACCATGGCTAAAGGAAAGGGATTAAGCGAAAACCGAGTTGTATTTAACTATGCTGCACGAAACGCAATGCTTCCAAGTGTTACTGCTTTATCAATGTCACTAGGTATGGCGATTGGTGGTCAATTAATCGTTGAGATTATCTTTAACTACCCAGGTCTTGGTTCTGTACTATTTAACGCTATCACATCTCGTGACTACCAAGTTCTTCAAGGTCAGCTTCTTATCATGACTCTGTTCATGCTGTTCTTTAACCTTCTTGCTGACATGTTATATGTTGTTCTAGACCCTCGCCTACGCAAGGGAGGAAAATAATAATGAAAGGCTTAATTAAATTACTTTCTGGTAACCCTAAATCTCTATTTGGTTTAGGTATCCTATTCATGTTTATCTTTATTGCTGTGTTCGCACCATTTCTTAGTGATCACGCACCAGATAAACGTACAGGTAAACCACATGAATACCCAAGCTTTGTTGTAAACGCAGCTCAGAATAACCCTGATGGTTGGGTATCAGAAAATCTTGCGACAGATCGTCGTACATTACTAATGTCTAAGAAAGCAGATCACGTAATGGGAACAACCCGTATGGGGCGTGATGTTTGGTCTCAACTTGCTCATGGTGCTCGTGTATCACTAGCGGTAGGTTTTGGTGCTGGCTTAGTTGTGTGTTTCTTAGCAACGATTATCGGTATCTCTGCAGGTTACTTTGGTGGAAAAGTGGATGATGTACTAACAGCAGCAATGAATATCATGCTGGTTATACCTCAATATCCACTGCTATTCGTTCTTGCTGCCTTTATTGGTGAAGCAGGGCCGATGACTATCGCCCTCATCATAGGGTGTACCTCCTGGGCTTGGGGTGCTCGTGTTATCCGCTCCCAAACTTTAGCGTTACGTGAGAAAGAATTTGTAAGAGCTGCCGAAGTATTAGGTGAGTCATCATGGCGTATCATCTTTGTTGAGATTCTTCCAAACCTTATCTCAATTGTTGGTGCTAGTTTCATCGGTTCGGTTATGTACGCAATCATGATGGAAGCAACAATCTCGTTCTTAGGTCTTGGTGACCCAAGTACAATCAGTTGGGGCATCATGCTTTACAACGTACAAACATCATCATCAATTCTAATTGGCGCATGGTGGGAATTAATCGCTCCTTGTATGGCTCTGACTATTCTAGCTATCGGTCTTGCAATGCTGAACTTTGCGGTTGATGAGATTGCAAACCCACAACTACGTTCTCATAAAGGCATGAAACGCTGGAAAAAACTAGCAGCTCAAGACACTAACGAACGTAAACCAGATTTAGGTAAACCAGAATTAAATTGGAACAGGGAAGATTAATATGACTGACCCACAAATTTCTATCCGCAATCTATGTGTGGATTACATTACTGAATCAGGTGATGTACGAGCAGTAAACAATGTGAGTTTTGACATTGGTAAAGGTGAAGTCTTTGGTCTAGCAGGCGAATCTGGTTGTGGTAAATCAACCGTTGCATTCTCTCTAATGCGCCTGCATAAGCCGCCAGCATTCATTACCGGTGGTGAAGTGTTCTTTGGTGGTAAAGACATCTTAAAGCACAGTGACGCTCAAATGCAGGCTTTCCGTTGGAGTGAAATGTCAATGGTATTCCAAAGTGCCATGAACGCATTAAACCCTGTACTTCCAATGGAAGAGCAGTTTTGTGATGTAATCATGCGCCATACCACAATGACTCGTGAGCAAGCGATTACTCGCGCTCAAGGTTTATTGGAGATTGTTGATATTCACCCTAGTCGTTTAAGTGATTATCCTCACCAGTTCTCTGGTGGTATGCGTCAACGTTTGGTTATTGCCATTGCATTAGCACTTAACCCTAAAATGATCATTATGGATGAACCAACAACGGCACTTGATGTTGTTGTTCAACGTGAAATTTTACAGAAAATTTATGCGCTTAAAGAAGAATTTGGTTTCTCAATTCTATTTATTACGCACGATTTATCGTTAATGGTTGAGTTCTCAGATCGCATTGGGATCATGTACTCAGGTGAGTTAATCGAGGTTGCCTCTTCAAAAGAGATCTTAACCTCTCCTTACCACCCATATACAAAAGGGCTGGGAAGTTCATTCCCGCCACTAACGGGACCAAAAACCAAATTAACGGGTATTCCTGGGAACCCTCTTAATTTATTAGAAATACCGCAAGGTTGTCGCTTTCAGTCTCGTTGTAATCGTGTACACGAAGCATGCCGTACGATTCCTACACAGCTTCGTCAGATTGAGCCTGGTCACTTGTCAAATTGCCACCTATACGGTGAGACAATTGCACAAGCAAAAGCATAAAACGGATTTTCTGGAGTAAATTATGAGCAAAGCATTTGGCGAATTACTGATTGAAGGTAAAAATCTAGTTAAAGATTTCCCTGTAAGCAGTAACGCACTAAAAAACCCAATGATGCGAGCAATCAACGACGTATCATTCAAAATGTACAAAAGCCGTGGTCTTTCTGTGGTTGGTGAATCAGGTTCTGGTAAATCCACCACAGCAAAAATGATCGCAAAAATGTACGCACCGACAGACGGTGTAATCGAGTATAAAGGCCGTGATATTCAAGATATCGTTAAGAAAAATGACTTAATGAGCTATCGCGAAGGCGTTCAAATGGTATGGCAAGACCCGTTTGGTTCTTTAAACCCTACCCATAACATTTTCCATCACATTGCTCGTCCTCTTCTTATTCACAAGAAAGTGACTCCGGGTAATAAGAAAGAGTTAGAAGAGCGTGTGTATGATCTTCTTGAACAAGTAGGTCTAATTCCACCAAAAAAGACTGCGGCTAAATTCCCGCATCAACTTTCAGGTGGTCAACGTCAGCGTGTAAACCTTGCTCGAAATATTGCAGTAGGTGCCGAAGTAGTACTTGCTGATGAACCAACATCCATGCTTGATGTATCTATCCGTGCAGGGGTTCTTAACCTGATGGAAGAGATGAAGTTTGAGAAAGAAATGTCTCTACTTTACATCACGCACGATATCGCAACTGCTCGTTACATCGCAGAAGATCTCGCGGTAATGTATGTTGGGCATATGGTTGAGTGGGGAGACACTGATGAGATCATCCATGATCCTCAGCACCCGTATACTCAATTACTAGTATCAGCAGTGCCAGATCCAAGCAAATCGATCCATACCAAGTTGAAAGGTAATAAAGGGGAAATTCCTCTTTGGACGCCAGAATCAGTAGGTTGCCCATTTGCCGGCCGTTGTACTCACGTAACAGAAAAATGTAAAGAACGTATGCCTGGCGTAACAAAACTGTCAGACAACCATTTTGTTCGTTGTTACTTATACGAAAATTAATTTCATTAGTAATATCGAACAGCAGTAATTGGTATTTTGGAGAAATAGATGCAACTGTTAACTAACCATATTGGATATGAAACAAACGGACCGAAATCAGCGGTATTATTGGCTACCACTGCCTTAACACAGCCAATATCAGGTCAAATTGTTTGTACTCAAACACAAGAGGTAAAACACCGTTTTTCTATTTCTTCATCAAACCAAGTTGCTCATTGGCATCAAGGTTACTTTGCTGAGATCTCATTTAATGAATTCTCAGAACAGGGAGAATTCATTCTTGTTATCGAAGGAGCGATTTCTCACCCTTTTATTATCAAAACCAACCTATTAATGAGTCATACATTTTCTGATGTTATGCACTACTTTAAATCACAACGTTGTGGTGGCATTTTTGATAAGCAAGATAAGCAAGCCCCTTTATTAAACAGTAATGAAACCGTCGATGTTCATGGTGGTTGGTACGATGCGTCTGGTGACGTAAGTAAATACCTCAGTCATTTGTCTTATGCAAATTATCTTAACCCTCAACAAACTCCGATGGTTGTTTGGAATATGCTAAAAGGATTAGAACTAACACAAAACCTATCGGATTTTGCCGCGTTCTCTCGCACCCGTCTTACGGAAGAGGCGTTATTTGGTGCTGACTTCCTAGTTAGAATGCAAAGTCCGAAAGGTTTCTTTTACATGACGGTATTTGACAAGTGGAGCAAGGATATCAATCAACGTGATATCTGTGCTTATGCTACCCAAGATGGCCTAAAATCTGATGACTATCAAGCAGGATTCCGCCAAGGTGGTGGCGTTTCTATCGCCGCATTGGCCGCAGCATCTCGCTTAGCAATAGATGGTGAGTATACTCAAGAAGAATATCTCGCAGCAGCAGTAAAAGGTTACTGGCATTTAAAAGAAAACAACCTTAGTTATTTAAATAATGGCGAAGAGAATATTATTGATGAATATTGTGCACTACTTGCCGTTATTGAGCTTTTCAAAACAACTCAAGACAACACTTTCTTAATTGAAGCACGAACTTGGGCAGATAAACTATCAGCTCGTCAACAAAGTGATGATAATTTCTCACACTTCTGGTCAGCGACAGATAATGGCGAACGTCCATATTTTCACGCAGCAGAAGCTGGCCTTCCTGTTATTGCGCTATCTCAATACTTAGAAGTAGAAACGGATAATAGCCGTAAAGCTCATACTCAACTAATTATCAACCAAGCGATTGAATTTGAATTAACTGTCTCTTCTGAAGTATTCAATCCATTTGGTTACCCAAGACAATATGTAAAACCCGTTAATGGTAAAAAACACAGTGCTTTCTTTGTTGCTCACGACAATGAGTCAGGTTATTGGTGGCAAGGAGAAAACGCACGACTCGGATCTCTTGCTAGCATGAGTTATCTTGTTCTACCGCACTTGGCATCAACGAATGTAAAACAAAAACTCACTGAATTTGCTCAGCATAATTTGAACTGGGTATTAGGCCTAAATCCTTATGACATGTGTATGTTAGACGGTCATGGACACAACAATCCTGACTATCTTCCCCAGCTTGGTTTCTTTAATGCTAAAGGTGGTGTTTGTAACGGTATTACAGGCGGGTTTGACGATGAAGAAGACATCGCATTTAATCCAGCACCACATGGCGATGATATGTTGCAAAACTGGCGTTGGGGTGAGCAATGGATCCCTCACGGAGCATGGTATTTATTAGCCATTATGTCTCAATCTGCTTATTACTCAGAGCAAGGAGCATAATCATGACGCATTTATACGTAGGTATTGATGGTGGTGGTACTTCTTGTCGCGCTCGTATTCGCGATGCACAAGGTGAATTACTTGGTGAAGCGAAAAGTGGCAGCGCCAATATATTGCTTGGTATTAATGTCGCTATGGATTCGATCATTACTGCTATCACTCAAGCCGCAGCGCAAAGTAAATTATCAGAAAGTGACTTTTCAGCAATGCATGTGGGCCTTGCCCTTGCTGGTGCAGAGCAAAAATCAGCTTGGCATAACTTTATGCAATTACCACATCCTTTTGCCTCACTGACACTAAATACTGACGCATATGGCGCTTGTTTAGGTGCTCATAAAGGTGAAAATGGTGCGATCATGATTGCAGGTACTGGCTCTTGCGGTATTTATATTCAAGATGGGCAACAACATGTGGTTGGTGGTCGAGAGTTCCCGATATCAGATCAAGGCGGCGGCGCTATTATGGGGCTTCGTTTAATTCAATATACTCTATTGGCCTCCGATGAGATAAAACCAGCAACAGCACTTACCGAACATGTATTAGCACACTTTAATCATGACATCGACAGCATTGTTGATTGGTCAAAAACGGCTCGTCCATGTGACTATGGTCAATTTTCTCCAGCAATTTTCTCATTCGCATTACAAGGGGATGACCTTGCGATTGAAATGCTACAACAAACCGCAGCTGATATTGAAATGTTTTTAACTGCATTAAATAAGAGAGGCGCAACAAAGATTGCGCTTATGGGAAGTATTGGTGAGCGCATTGTTGAGTGGTTATCCCCTTCTATTCGCCAATATTTAGTTCAGCCACAATTTGATGCTATTGAAGGTGGCATCATGATGGCAGGAAAAACAGAACATAATTTGTTCTAGCATTCATAAGGATAAAAGATGATGGATTATCGTGTAGACCTCGTAGTCTTATCTGAAAAAGATAATTTAAGTCGCTTTGGCTTAACATTGCATAATTTAAGCGATGTGGATCTTCATCATTGGCAATTTCATTTTACGATTGATCGCTTTATTGCACCAAATAGCAATACTCAAGGCACTTTGGAACAAGTGGGTAGTTTCTGCAAACTCATTCCAAATGTTAACCAAGTACTAAAAGCAAACAACCATTACTACATTGAATTCAGTATTGGTACTGCCCCTTTTCGTTTTATTTCTGATGGTCTTGATGATGCAGCGATATTCATTGCCGATAGCGAAAAACCTCAATTTTTAGAGGTTTCAATCTCTCCAATAGTATTAGCATCACCACATACTAAACGAACTCAAATACCAAGAGTGGCTCCCGCTGAATTATCATTAATTCCAAAACCAGAATCAGTGCAGCGTCTTGATGGATTATTTAATTTAAATGACGTTTCGCTAGAAATTCAAACTCACTTAGCAGAAGGGCCTGCAACATGGTTAAGTGAAGAGCTAGAGATAATTACATCAAAAAGTCATCCTATTAGTGAGAGTGGAAAGATCCAATTTATTGCGAACCCAACTCTTGACAGAGGAGCTTACCAAGTCTTAGTGACAGAAGATAAAGTCACTCTTCATGCCGGTTCAACTGAAGGCTTTGCTCATGCTTGTGCTACGTTATTACAATTAATTAATGAAGAAACACAGTTAGTAGCATGTGTAAAAATTAAAGATCAGCCACGCTTTCACTACCGTGGCATGATGCTAGATTGCGCAAGACACTTCCATCCACTTGAACGAGTAAAGCGTTTAATCAATCAATTAGCTCAATACAAATTCAATGTTTTCCATTGGCACCTCACTGATGATGAAGGATGGCGCGTTGAGATCAAAGCATTTCCAGAATTAACTCAAGTTGGTGCTTGGCGTGGTTCTAACCATCTTTTAGAGCCTCAATATACGCATGTTGCTAGCTCTCATGGTGGCTTTTACTCACAAGAAGAAATTAAAGAGGTGATCGCTTACGCTGAAGTTCGTGGTATTACCGTGATCCCTGAAATTGATATCCCAGGGCATTGTCGCGCAGCTATTAAAGCACTACCTCATTTATTAGTTGATACCGACGATCACTCAAATTATCGCAGTATCCAACATTACACAGACAATGTACTTTCTCCTGCATTAGAAGGAACTTACACCTTTATTGATACGGTACTTGAAGAAGTTGCTGCACTTTTCCCTGCTCCATATATTCATATCGGAGCTGATGAAGTTCCAAAAGGCGTTTGGACAGACAGCCAAAAATGCCAAGAACTAATGGAACAACAAGGCTATAGCGATCCAGTAGAACTTCAAGGCCACCTACTTCGTCATGCTGAAACTAAATTAAAGCAGCTTGGTAAAAGAATGCTTGGATGGGAAGAAGCTCAACATGGCAATAAAGTGAGTAAAGACACAGTTATTTATTCTTGGTTAAGCGAAGAAGCGGCACTTAACTGTGCTAAACAAGGCTTTGATGTAGTGCTTCAACCTGGACAAACGACTTACTTAGATATGGCTCAAGATTATGCTCCTGAAGAACCAGGAGTAGATTGGGCTAATGTACTTCCTCTTGAAGATGCATATAACTATGAACCATTAGCAGAACTTGCTGATAACGACCCTATTCGTAAACGAATTCTTGGCATTCAATGCGCGCTTTGGTGTGAAATCATCAATAACCAAGAGCGTATGGACTACATGATTTTCCCACGCCTTTTAGCAATGTCTGAAGGTATGTGGACACAAAAACAACACAGAAACTGGACAGACTTTTTATCAAGGTTAAATGGACGATTACCAACCCTAACACGTCAGGGTATTAATTTCCGTCAACCATAAGTCACCCAATTATTAGTATTTTAGTTAAGGATAAAACAATGAAATACGGCTTTTTTGATAACGATAACCGTGAATATGTAATCACTCGCCCTGACGTACCAGCACCATGGACTAACTATTTAGGTACAGAGAAATTCTGTACGGTTATTTCTCACAATGCTGGCGGTTACTCTTTCTATAACTCTCCAGAGTACAACCGTGTTACTAAATTCCGTCCAAACGGCACATTTGATCGCCCTGGACACTATGTTTACTTACGTGATGATGAAACAGGCGATTACTGGTCAATCTCATGGCAACCTGTAGCAAAAAGCTTAGATGAAGCAAGCTACGAAGTTCGTCACGGCCTGTCTTACTCTAAATTCAAATGTGATTACAATGGCATTGAAGCGACTAAAACCTTATTTGTTCCAAAAGGTGAAGACGCTGAAGTGTGGGATGTGATTATTAAGAATACTAGCGATAAGCCTCGTGTTATCTCTGCATTCTCTTTTGTTGAATTCTCATTCAGCCATATCCAATCAGATAACCAAAACCACCAAATGTCATTGTACTCTGCAGGTACTTCTTACAATGAAGGTGTGATCGAATACGATCTTTACTACAACACCAATGATTTTGAAGGTTTCTACTACTTAGCATCTACGTTTGATCCTGACTCATACGACGGTCAACGTGACAGCTTCTTAGGCGCATACCGTGACGAAGCAAACCCAATTGCGGTTGAAAAAGGTCAATGCTCTAACTCAGCACAAACCTGTTACAACCACTGTGGTTCGCTTCATAAGCAATTTACTATTCAACCGGGTGAAGAAGTTCGTTTTGCTTACGTACTTGGTCTAGGCAAAGGCAACGGTGAGCGCCTACGTCAAAAATACCAAGACGTTGCTAATGTTGATGCCGCTTTCCAAGAGATTAAAGATCACTGGAGCGAGCGTTGCGATAAGTTCCAAGTTAAATCACCAAACGAAGGTTTGGATACAATGATCAACACTTGGACACTGTATCAAGCTGAAACCTGTGTGGTTTGGTCTCGTTTTGCTTCATTCATCGAAGTAGGCGGACGTACGGGTCTTGGTTACCGTGATACCGCTCAAGATGCGATCTCTGTACCTCATGCAAACCCTGAAATGACTCGCAAACGTATCGTAGACTTATTACGTGGCCAAGTTAAAGCGGGTTACGGTCTACACCTATTTGATCCTGACTGGTTCGATCCTGCAAAAGCAGACGTGAAACCATCAAAATCACCAACCGTTGTTCCTACTCCATCGGATGACGATAAGATCCACGGTATTGAAGATACGTGCTCTGATGACCATTTATGGATCGTTCCGACGATCATCAAATATGTAATGGAAACTGGCGAACACTCTTTCTTCGACGAAGTGATCCCATACGCTGATGGCGGTAACGCTACTGTTTATGAGCACATGAAAGCGGCGTTAGATTTCTCAGCAGAATACGTTGGTCGTACTGGTATTTGTAAAGGTTTACGTGCTGACTGGAATGACTGCTTGAACTTGGGTGGTGGTGAATCATCAATGGTTTCATTCTTACATTTCTGGGCATTAGAAGAATTCCTAGATTTAGCAAAATTCCGTAATAATGACGCTGATGTAACTAAATACTCGGAAATGGCAGCTAATGTACGCGAAGCGTGTGAAACTCATCTTTGGGATGAAGAAGGCGGTTGGTACATTCGTGGTCTAACCAAAGATGGCGATAAAATTGGTACGGCACAGCAAACTGAAGGCCGTGTTCACCTTGAATCAAACACCTTAGCGGTTTTATCTGGTGCTGTATCTCAAGAGCGCGGTGAGAAAGCGATGGATGCGGTTGATGAGAACTTATTCTCAGAATACGGCTTACACCTAAATTCACCTTCATTCGCAACACCAAACGATGATATCGGTTTTGTTACTCGTGTTTACCAAGGCGTAAAAGAAAATGGTGCAATCTTCTCCCATCCAAATCCATGGGCTTGGGTAGCAGAAGCGAAACTGGGTCGTGGTGACCGTGCAATGAAATTCTACGACGCACTAAACCCATACAACCAAAATGACATGATTGAAAAGCGTGTTGCAGAACCATATTCATACGTACAATTTATTATGGGTAAAGATCATCAAGATCATGGCCGAGCTAACCACCCTTGGTTAACAGGTACTTCTGGTTGGGCTTACTTCGCAGTAACTAACTTTATTCTTGGTGTACGTGCTGGATTTGAAGGGTTAACGATTGATCCTTGTATTCCAACTGATTGGCCTGAGTTCTCGGTGACTCGTCAATGGCGTGGTGCGACATACAACATTCAAGTTAAGAACCCTAACTCAGTAAGTAAAGGCGTTCAATCTATCACGATTAATGGCGAAGAAGTTAATGGCGCAGTCCCTGTTCAAGCAGAAGGCAGTGTGAACGACGTTATCGTAATCATGGGTTAAGTACGTTTAATTAACGCTTAATTTAAATGATAAAAGTAAGGAGCTTATTGCAAGCTCCTTACTCTAAAAGGAATTTACAATGATTCAATTTGGTACTGGCGGATGGCGTGCTTTCATTGGTGAAGAATTCACTAAAGACAATGTACGCCTTGTTGCTCAAGCCCTATCTAATATTATGATCAATGAACAAGCGCAAGAAAAAGGCTTTGTTATCGGTTATGACCGTCGCTTTCTTTCAGATAAAGCAGGTAAATGGTTTGCTGAAGTTGTCGCAGCCAATGGCATTAAAGTCAGTTTTATTGACCGATTTGTCCCAACGCCAATTGTTATGTTTCAAGCAAAAGAGATGGGATGTATTTACTCGGCTTGCATTACAGCCTCTCACAACCCTGCTGATTACAACGGCGTTAAAGTCTTCATTGAAGGCGGCCGCGATGCTGATGAAATAATCACTCAAAAAATTGAGCAACAAATTGCTCATTTGACGCAGCAAGATGTCAGCAGTGTCGATTTTGAAGATGCATTAAATGATGGTTGTATTGAAATCATCAATCCAATGAACGCATTCGTTGATTCCATCGTTAACTTTATCGATATGGAAGCCATTAAAAAAGCGAATTTACGTGTACTGATCGATCCTATGTTTGGTGTAGCAAAAAATGCTCTACAAACTGTATTAATCAGTGCTCGTTGTGATGTTGACGTTATCAATGATGGCGAAAACCCTTCTTTTGGTGGTCTTATGCCATCCCCAAATGCAGCTACGTTATATCGCTTAAAGCACTTAGTTGCTCATGATGGCTATGACATTGGTATTGGCACCGATGGTGATGCTGACCGTCTAGGGATCATTGATGAGAAAGGTAATTTTATTCATCCAAATGAAGTGCTATTGCTACTTTATTATTACCTACTTGAGTACAAAGGCTGGAAAGGCTCTGTTGTGCGTAATATCGCGACCACTCACTTATTAGATAAAGTTGCCGCGGATCACGGTGAAAAGAGCTTTGAGGTTCCGGTAGGCTTTAAGCATATTAGTTCACAAATGGAAGCGGATGATTCTTTACTTGGTGGTGAAAGCTCGGGTGGCTTAACTATTCGTGGTCACATTAAAGGTAAAGATGGTGTATTTGCTTCAAGTTTGCTTGTTGAAATGATCAGTGTGACGGGTAAAAAACTCTCTGAAATGCTTGATGAAATTTATGCTAAATATGGTTATGCCTACACAGCCGAAGGCGACTGTACTTTTAAATCAAGTGAAAAAGAAGCACTGTACAATAAAATTTATATTGAAAAACAACTGCCTGAATTTGAATACGAAATAGAAAAAGTAAGCTATGAAGATGGTGCGAAAGTCTATTTCAAAAATGGTGGTTGGGTGATTGCTCGCTTCTCAGGAACAGAGCCATTGCTAAGAATTTTTGCTGAAATGGAAGACCAACTAACAGCAGAAAAAGTACTGAATCAAATGAAAGCTTTCCTTTCTCTTTAGTTTCTACGTTTTAACTAAAACCAAAATTCTAAAGAATTAACCCAGCTAATACTTGAGTCGATTAGCTGGGTTCTTTTTATTTATTTTCTTGAACAAAAACAATTGGGCAATGAGGTTTAATATCCACTCTCACTTTCTCCCCATTCGATAATGCGTCATTAGAAACACCAATCAGTTGAGTGCCATTAAGCTCAACAATATAACGACAAGTATCTCCCATGAATTGCAGCTCTTGCACTACCGCCTCTCCCGCATTATCTCGATACAAGGTTATATTCTGTGGACGAAGCAACACGTCTGCTTTTTTATTAAGATCATCAGAACTGCGACCACAAGAAATGAAGCCAACGGCAGTTTCAATATTGCCATTTTGATCAATCATGCCTGATACGTACGAGCCACCACCTAAGAAATCAGCAACAAAGCGACTGTTTGGTGAATAGTATAAATCATTCGCACTGCCAAACTGCTCTATCACACCATGGTTCATTACCGCTAATTTATCAGAGAAAGCAAAGGCCTCTTCACGGCTGTGGGTCACGAAAATTGCAGTTACACCTTGAGCTTTAAAAATACGGCGGATTTCTTTAATTAAATCATGACGTACTTGAGTATCAATATTAGAGAATGGTTCATCCAATAGCAGAAGGTCTGGCTCACTGGCTAGTGCTCTTGCAATAGCAACACGCTGCTGTTGACCACCTGATAATTGATGAGGATAACGATCTCCAAAGCCACTTAAATGCACAAGATGAAGCATAGATTCAACTTTTTCTATCGCTCGCTGCTTTTCCCAGCTCTTTAAGCCAAAACCGATATTTTCATTTACCGTAAGATGGGGAAACAATGCATAATCTTGAAAGATCATACCTATATTTCGCTGCTCTGGTGGTAACCAGGTATCACTGTCAGTAATCACCTTTCCATTAAGATTCATTTCACCTTCAGATAAAGGTAAAAGACCAGCAATCGCTTTTAATAATGTTGTTTTACCGCAACCACTCGCCCCAAGTAGACAGATTATTTCACCAGACTCAACATTTAGTGATAGCTGAGTCAGGATATCTTGATCATGATAACGACAAGTCAAATTAGAGATAGATAATGCAGAATTCATTAATGATGTTGCTCCAGAGAACGGTTAACTATAATCAATGGGATCAAGCCAACTAAAACCAATAATACTGCAGGCATTGCTGCAATTTCTAATTGCTCGTCAGAAGCAAAGTTAAATACATACGTTGCAAGCGTTTCAAAATTAAATGGACGCAATAGCAATGCCGCATTTAACTCCTTCATGGTTTCAATAAAGACTAATAACCCAGCAATCAAGCAACCACGACGAATTAATGGAAAATGCACTCGACGTAACATCGACCATGTTCCACAACCTAAAGTGCGTGATGCCATATCCAATGAAGGAGGAATTTTATTAAGGTTACTTTCAATCGATCCAATAGCTACTGCTGAGAAACGTGTCACAGATGCAAAGATTAGTGCAAAGATTGAACCAGAGAAAATTAAGCCAACCATTCCAAAACCTAATTGTTTTGAAATATCATTAACAAGATGATCCAACCCAATCATTGGTAGCATGACCCCAATGGCAAGTACGGTTCCTGGAACTGCATAGCCAAGAGATGCCAAACGCATTGGCATTACACTCCATTTATTATTTGGTTGTAAACGGTGTAAAAAATTCACCACCAAAGCAATAATGACAGCGATAACGGCAGCAATAGAAGATACGTATAAGCTGTTTATTGCGTACTCTTGAAACTCTGCCGTCCAACTCTCTTCAAAGTAATGAAACGAATAACTAATCAATTGTAACAACGGAAAAATAAATGCGATGGAAACCAATCCCCAACACCAAGTAAATGCGCCCCATTTTTTCCAACCATGAAGTTCATATTGAAATTCTTCATTGGTATTAAACTTCTCTTGGAACATTTTTTGTTTACGACGGCTATAACGTTCACCACTGATGAGCAATAGGATCCCCATCAACATAAATGCGGACACTTTCGCAGCCGCATTCAAATTCGAGTAGCCTAACCACGTATCATAAACCGCCGTCGTTAACGTATTAACCGCAAAGTAGCTAACCGTACCAAAATCTCCTAACGCTTCCATCGCTACAAGAGATAAAGCCACCGCAATAGAAGGTCTTGCAAGAGGCAAAGAGATACGTTTAAAACTTTCCCAAGGTGTACATTTCAGTAGACGAGCAGATTGCAACAAACTGATGTTTTGTTCCATAAATGCAGCACGAGCAAGTAAATATACGTAGGGATAAAGAACCAAAGACATCACAAGAATAGCACCGGTTAAGGTACGAATATCAGGGAACCAATAATCCCCGTAGGATTGCCACCCGGTAATATCTCGAAGTAATACTTGGATAGGTCCAGCAAAATCTAACCAATCGGTGTAGATATAGCCAACAATATAAGCAGGCATTGCTAAAGGAAGCACCAACGCCCACTGCAAAATAGAAGAGGAAGGTACGCGACACATGGCCATGAACCATGCAGAAGGAACCCCTAAAATTAAGGAAAAGAACATCGCACCAAATACTAATAACACCGTATTTAACGTATAGGTAGGTAACACAGTATTAAACAGATGAGTAAAAATATCATCGGTATTACCTAGTGCGGTATATAGGATCGCTAAGATCGGCAAAACCAGTAGTAGAGATAAACTCCAACTACTGGTTTTCCAGAATAATAATTTTTCTTTCATTGCCTAAACTGCAAGGCTCTTTTTTAAATGGTGAGGTATTGTTACCTCACCAATAGTAAATATCAAATTAAAGATCAAACTTCACTTCATCTAAAAGTTTAATTGCTTTAGTGTGGTTATCTGCAATCGCATCTAGAGATAGTGTATCGGCTTTGAAATCCCCCCAAGATGCAACTAACTCAGAACGTTTAACACCAGGTTTTACTGGGTATTCATAGTTCACTTCAGCGTACATACCTTGAGCAACATCACCGGTTAAGAATTCCATTAGTTTTAATGCATTGTCTTTATTTGGTGCGTATTTAGCCATCGCCATACCACTCACATTAACATGAGTACCATCAGTATTTTGATTTGGGAAATTAATGTATACCGATTCTGCCCATGGCACTTGTTTAGGATCGTTAACCATTTTACCTAGGTAGTAACTATTACCTAAAGCAAGATCACAAAGACCTTCTTTAATCGCTTTAACTTGAGCACGATCATTACCTTGTGGTTTACGAGCTAAGTTGTCTTTTACACCTTCTAACCATGTTTTTGCTTCTGCTTCACCATGATGAGCAATCATAGAAGAAACAAGAGAAACATTGTAAGGATGCTTACCACTACGAGTACAGATTTTACCTTTCCACTCAGGATTTGCTAAATCAGCATAATCAAAATCAGCACCTAACTTACCAACACGGTCACGAGATGAATATACGTTACGAGCACGTAGCGTTAATGCGAACCACTCATCATCTGAATCACGGTATTGAGCAGGAACGTTAGCATCAATCGTTTTGCTGTCTACTGGTTGAACTAGATTTTTATTTGTTAACTCAGCAAGACGGCTAATATCTGTTGTTAATATAACATCAGCAGGGCTTAATTCACCTTCTTGAGCTAGCTTCTCAGCCAAGCCTTTTTTAGCAAATTTCACGTTAACTTTAATACCAGTCTCTTTGGTAAACTCTTTAAACATTGGCTCAACCAAGAAAGGCTGACGGTAAGAGTAAACATTAACTTCTTCAGCAGCCATAACACTTGGTGCAAACATACCTGCGATTAGTGCAGAAACTGATAATAACTTTTTCATGATATTCCTTTAATATTTCTCTAGTTACAAATGGTAATAAGAATACTTATCAATATCGCTATTATACAAATCAATTCTTAAATGGCAATGATCTCACGCATTATTTACTAAAAAAGCCCCAACATTGTTTATGTTGAGGCTTCATAATTTGTAAATAAATATTAACTACGCTTTATTTCACACTAACAAATTCTGGATAAGCATCTATACCACAGTCATGTACATCCATCCCTTCAAGCTCTTCATCCTCTGATACGCGAATGCCCATGGTTGCTTTTAATATCGCCCAAACAACTAAACTAGCACCAAATACCCAAGCAAAAATAACCACAGCTCCAAATAGTTGAGCACCAAAGGTTGCATCTGCATTGTTAAGTGGAACAACCATCAAACCAAATAAGCCACATACACCATGGACAGAAATCGCGCCCACTGGATCATCAATCTTAATTTTATCAAAACCAACAATACTAAAGACAACCAATGCACCAGCAACAGCACCTATACTCACAGCCGCTAATGGAGACGGGGATAAAGGATCCGCGGTAATCGCTACAAGCCCAGCTAATGCACCATTTAATACCATAGTTAAATCCGCTTTGCCCCACGTAGTTTTACATACGAATAACGCTGTGATTGCACCAGCTGCAGCTGCAGCATTAGTATTCAAAAAGATTTGACCTACTGCAGTTGCATTCTCAAAATCTGAAATCATTAATTGAGAACCTCCGTTAAATCCGAACCAACCAAACCATAAGATAAAGGTACCTAATGTTGCCAGTGGCATGTTAGAACCAGGAATTGGGTAAATTTGGCCTTTCTTACCGTACTTACCTTTACGTGCACCAAGTAATAGCACACCAGCTAATGCGGCTGAAGCACCAGCCATATGTACAATACCAGAACCGGCAAAGTCACTAAATCCTGCTTCAGATAAGAAGCCACCACCCCATGTCCAATACCCTTCCATTGGGTAAATAAAGGCCGTTAAGATGACAGAGAACACAAGGAAAGACCAAAGTTTCATACGTTCAGCCACTGCACCAGATACTACTGACATTGCTGTAGCAACAAAAACCACTTGGAAAAAGAAGTCAGACTCTAGTGAATGATCGGCCCCTTCTGATTGAGTTCCAATTAAAGCGCCAATAGAGGGCATAATCCCACCCGCCGTATTATCGACATACATGATGTTATAGCCGACAACTAAATACGTAGTGCAAGCAATCGCATATAAGCACAAGTTCTTAGTTAATATTTCCGTGGTATTCTTTGAGCGAACTAAGCCCGCCTCTAACATGGCAAAACCTGCTGCCATCCACATAACCAAAGCACCTGACATTAAAAAGAAAAAGGTATCTAGGGCATAACGAAGTTCTGATACGGTTGTTGAAAGTTCCATAATTGTTTCCTCTATCCTTAAAGTGCTTCAGTGTCAGTTTCGCCAGTACGAATACGCACCGCTTGTTGAAGGTCATACACAAAAATCTTACCATCACCTATTTTTCCGGTATGCGCAGCTTTTGTAATCGCCTCAATAATGTTATCTACATGCTCTGCTTGAACGGCAATTTCAAGTTTTACCTTTGGCAAAAAATCGACTTGATATTCAGCGCCACGATACAGTTCTGTATGACCCTTCTGACGACCAAACCCTTTTACTTCTGATACCGTCATTCCATCGACGCCAGCATCAGCAAGCGCTTCACGTACATCATCTAATTTAAATGGCTTTATAATGGCATTGATTATTTTCATGCTTCAGTCCTTGAATTATTTGCAACTTATATTTAACAATTCAATTCATATGCCAACTTTAAAAATACATTAATTTCAATATGTTAGTGTTATCCATTTCCAATAACCAAAAAAGGCTGCACTAAATAAGTGCAGCCTTTCCCTAGTATTGAGCAGTAACAACTAATATCAGAAGCGTCGAATAAATGCTTCCCAACTTTGGAGCATAGTTTCAAAGTCCTCTAACCCACATACTGAAATACATTCATCGTCATACATATGAATATCTTCTTCAAACTCTTCTTCTGAGTTTTCAAACAGCACGTTTTCCTGCACGATAACTTCTTGATCACTTAGGATAAGTGTCATCACCTTTCCTGAGCGTTTCCATTCGTCTTGAGTATTTTTTACTGCTGCTATTTGCTGATACAACTCCGCCAATAGTTCGGTATCTTTTGCGACATCTTCCACCAACCAACGTCCCATGGCTTCATGCCCCATAGAAAAGTTTGCATGATAAGTGCCATCGAGTGTATTTTTTTTAAATTCGTAATCCATCGGAAACCCTTACGATAATTGACGTTAGCTCACACGTTTTTAACCAAAGACAATGCTGAGCTATTTTCCTCCAGTATAATCCTATCCCTAGTATTTTTATAGCTAAGCCCTTATTCCATGATGAAAGAGATTCAACCATGCAACTAACCACCGTGATCGCAAAACAAATCGTTGAACGCTCAATGAAAATCATCAAGCATTCTGTCAATGTGATGGATGAATTTGGTGTCATTATTGGTTCTGGCGATCCATCTCGACTCAATTGCCGTCATGAGGGCGCTATTTTAGCCATTAATGAAAATCGCATTGTCGAAATAGATCACTCTACAGCCCAGCAATTACGTGGGGTAAAAGCGGGGATCAACTTGCCTATTATTTTCCAAAATCACATCATTGGTGTAGTTGGTATTTCAGGCCACCCAACAGATATTCAACAATACGGTGAATTAGTAAAAATGACCGCTGAGCTAATCATAGAGCAAGCGGCATTAATGACAGAGATACAGTGGTCGAAACGACATAAGGAAGAGTTGGTTTTACAGCTAATTCAACCCTCAGATCTCAATACTCAACAGCTGTATTCAATTGCTGAACGCTTAGAGCTCGATCTTCATCAACCTCGAATCGCTACCATTATTAAGGTTGACTCATTTAAAGGAGAAAACCTTTCTCTTACTCACTTACAAAAGTTAGTTCATTTACTTGAATACCCTGAGCGCGATAATTTGGTCGCGATCAGTTCAGTGACATTAAATGAAGTTGTGGTGTTGAAACCAATTACATTGACGGATAACGGTTGGAATAGATCGCACGAAGAGATACGTATTCGCCAACTTTTCCAAAGGATCTCTCATGATGAAAAGTTCACAATAAAAATAGCACTTGGTGATTACTTTCCAAATCTAGAAGGGCTGGCGCAATCTTATATGACAGCCAAAGCCACCATGAATACTGCCAATTCAAAAAGTCGTATTCTTTTTTACCAAGATAATGTCTTGCCTGTTTTAATTGATGGCTTACAAACCGATGCATGGCGTTCAGAACAACTCGCCCTTCCAATCCAAAAATTAATGGCCAGCGATACAAAAGGTATTTTAATTAAAACGCTTCGAGCTTTTTTTAGTCATAATTGTGATTCAGCTCAAACCTGCAATACGCTTCATATTCATCGAAATACTCTTCGCTATCGAATAGACAAAATACAACAAGAAACATCATTAGATATCAATAAGATAAATGATCGCACTTATTTATATTTATCAACGCTATCAAGTTATACATAATACAGATTTGTGCAACTGCACAATCAAAGCTCTACCCAGACGATAAAATTTGTTCATTCGTCTAAAGCTTATTTCCACACTTAAAGATAGATTACTGACATCTTAATTATTAAATGGAACGTTAATATGATCGAAGTATCGACTTTAGGTGCACTCGCCGCCTTAACCGTTGCAATAACACTCATTTTGAAAAAAGTACCACCGGCTTATGGCATGATCATTGGTGCTTTAATCGGTGGTGTTATTGGTGGTGTATCACTTACAGATACCGTTAACTTAATGATCGGTGGCGCTCAAGGTATTGTTACTGCTGTGCTTCGTATTCTAGCTGCTGGTGTTCTTGCTGGTGTTCTAATCGAATCTGGTGCCGCAACCTCTATTGCTGAAACCATTGTAAAGAAAGTCGGAGAGACTCGAGCTTTACTGGCTTTAGCGGTAGCTACAATGATCTTAACCGCCGTTGGGGTTTTTGTTGATGTTGCTGTTATCACTGTGGCTCCTATTGCACTGGCCATTGCTCGTCGTGCTGATCTTTCCAAAATGGCGATTCTATTAGCTATGGTTGGTGGTGGTAAAGCGGGTAACGTTATGTCACCGAATCCAAACGCCATTGCAGCAGCTGACGCATTTAATGTTCCTTTAACGTCAGTAATGGCAGCGGGTGTGATCCCTGGCTTATTCGGCTTAGTTTTCGCTTACTTCATCGCTAAGAAATTAGTTAACAAAGGCAGCAAAGTTCAAGAGCACGAAGTCGTAGCAGTTGATCATTCTCGCTTACCAAGTTTCGTTACTTCAATCGTCGCACCTCTTGTAGCTATTAGCCTTCTTGCTTTACGTCCTATCGCTGGAATTAACGTTGACCCACTCATTGCACTTCCACTTGGCGGCTTGTTAGGTGCCGTTGCTATGGGACGCTTTAGAGACACCAATCACTTTGCTGTATCAGGTCTTTCTCGTATGGCTCCAGTTGCGGTAATGCTACTTGGTACTGGTACTCTTGCAGGAATTATTGCGAACTCTGGACTTAAATCAGGGCTGATTGATGTATTAACCGCCTCAGGTCTTCCTTCTTATTTATTAGCACCAATTTCAGGGGCAATGATGTCACTCGCGACGGCATCAACGACCGCAGGTACAGCAGTTGCAGCCAGTGTCTTTAGTCATACTATTTTAGAACTTGGGGTTCCCGCTCTTGCTGGTGCTGCAATGATCCACGCAGGTGCGACAGTATTAGATCACATGCCACACGGCAGCTTCTTTCATGCAACAGGTGGCGCAGTTCACATGGACATGAAAGAGCGTTTAAAACTTATCCCATATGAATCAGCAGTAGGTCTTATGATCGCTACTGTTTCTACTCTTATTTTTGGTGTTTTCGGTTTATTTGTTTAATAAGGCTTTATTATGAAAATTGTTATTGCTCCTGACTCATACAAAGAAAGTTTAACGGCGATGGAAGTCGCTACGGCAATTGAAGCTGGATTTAAACAAGTATTACCTAACGCAGAATATATTAAATTACCGATGGCCGATGGCGGTGAAGGGACAGTTCAATCACTCATTGACGCTACTGGTGGTTCTATCATTGAACATACAGTTACAGCACCTCTTGGGGAGAAAGTAACTGGATTTTATGGGTTACTTGGCGATGGCCAAACCGCAATTATAGAAATGGCTGCTGCATCAGGCTTACACCTTGTTGAGCCAAGTTTGCGTAACCCTTTACACACCACAACCTATGGTACTGGCGAGTTAATTAAAGCGGCTCTCGATAAAGGTGTAAAACACATTATTGTCGGAATTGGTGGCAGTGCGACTAATGATGGCGGCATTGGTATGGCTCAAGCACTTGGTATTAAATTGCAGGATCAAGATGGTAATGATCTTGCTTTTGGTGGCGGTTCATTAGCACACCTTGCAACGATCGATACTTCAAATAAAGATCCTCGTCTTGATGATATTACGCTTGAAGTCGCGTGCGATGTCGATAACCCATTATGTGGCCCTAAAGGTGCATCTTTCGTATTTGGCCCACAAAAAGGGGCGACACCAGAAATGGTCAAAACATTAGATTCAAACCTAAATCATTATGCTGATGTGATGAAATCACAATTGAATAAAGACGTAAAAGATACTGAAGGCGCAGGTGCTGCAGGTGGCCTTGGTGCTGCGTTACTTGGTTTATTTGATGCCACGCTTCGACCTGGTATCGAAATCGTAATGGACGCAGTTAATTTAAGTGATGTGCTGGCTAAAGCAGATTTAGTGATTACAGGTGAAGGGCGTATCGATAGCCAAACCATTCATGGCAAAACGCCTATTGGTGTAGCAAGAACAGCGAAAAAGTTTGATTTACCTGTTATTGGTATTGCTGGTTGCTTATCTGATGATTGCGCTATTGTTCATGAATATGGTATTGATGCAGTATTCAGTGTTGTTCCCCGCTCTGTATCATTAGAAACAGCGCTAAAAGAAGCCGCTATTAATGTTGAAAATACAGCAAGAAATGTCGCTGCTATTTACTCTATGAACATTAAAAATAATTAACTTATACCATTCTGGATAAGTAGTTGTTCAGATAATTGCGTAGGAAAAATCGATTAGAGCAAGGCATAAATTACAGTAACTAGTGGTTCTAATTACACCTGATTTTTGCAAGAGAAAGGTATAACGCAGATATAATCGATTTTAACAAGCAAGAATGATCAAATACTTATGTAGATTGGTATTAAGATTCAACGCAATAAAAAAGCAGCCGATTTGGCTGCTTTTTTCATTTATAAACAAAGATTAAGCGGGTTCTTGGAAGATAACCGTATCTGCTTTTTCTGTATACTGACCCATTTTATGGAAGTTCAGGTAACGGTATGTATCTGCAGCTGTTGCATTGATCTTCTCAGCGTACTCTAAGTACTCTTCTTTCGTTGGAATGCGGCCAAGAATCGCACCAACAGCAGAAAGTTCGGCAGAAGCCAGATAAACGTTCGCACCTGTACCCAAACGGTTCGGGAAGTTACGAGTAGAGGTAGACATTACTGTCGACTTGTCAGCAACACGAGCTTGGTTACCCATACATAATGAACAACCCGGAGTTTCAATACGAACCCCAGCACGACCGAAGATACCGTAGTAGCCTTCTTCTGTCAGTTGGTCTTTATCCATCTTCGTTGGCGGAGCCACCCATAGGCGAGTATTTAGTGAGCCGTTAAACTCTTCTAACATCTTACCTGCAGCACGGAAGTGACCAATGTTTGTCATACAAGAACCGATGAACACTTCTTGAATCTCAGTACCTTGAACATCAGAAAGAAGACGAGCATCATCTGGATCATTTGGTGCACATAGGATTGGTTGATCGATGTCAGCAAGATCAATCTCAATAACGTGCGCGTATTCCGCATCTGAATCAGCAGATAGCAACTCAGGGTTCGCTAGCCACTCTTCCATTGCTGTGATACGGCGCTCTATCGTACGAACATCACCGTAGCCTTCAGCGATCATCCACTTAAGCATAACGATGTTTGAGTTCAAGTACTCAGAGATAGACTCTTCAGAAAGCTTAACGGTACAACCTGCAGCAGAACGCTCAGCCGATGCATCAGAAAGCTCAAATGCTTGCTCAACAGATAGGTGTTCAACACCTTCAATTTCTAGTACACGACCTGAGAATTCATTAATCTTGCCTGCTTTCTCTACTGTCAGAAGGCCTTGCTTGATGCCGTATAAAGGAATTGCGTGTACTAGGTCACGTAGCGTGATACCTGGCTGCATTTCACCTTTAAAACGAACCAAAATAGATTCAGGCATATCAAGAGGCATTACGCCTGTTGCTGCAGCAAATGCTACTAAGCCAGAACCAGCAGGGAATGAAATACCTAGAGGGAAACGAGTATGCGAATCACCACCAGTACCTACAGTATCAGGCAGAAGCATACGGTTTAGCCATGAGTGGATAACACCATCACCCGGACGCAGTGAAACACCCGCACGATTCATGATGAAATCAGGTAGCGTATGGTGAGTATTTACATCAACCGGCTTAGGGTATGCCGATGTATGACAGAAAGACTGCATTACTAGGTCTGCTGAGAAACCAAGACATGCCAGATCTTTAAGCTCATCACGCGTCATAGGACCAGTAGTATCTTGCGAGCCTACCGTCGTCATTTTAGGCTCACAGTACTGACCAGCACGCACACCTTCAACGCCACATGCTTTACCAACCATCTTCTGAGCTAGCGTGTAGCCTTTATCAGATGCCGATGGATCGATTGGTTTAGCAAACAGATCCGTTTCAGCTAGACCTAGAGCGTCACGAGCGCGACTTGTTAAGCCACGACCGATGATCAGTGGAATACGGCCACCAGCACGCACTTCATCAAGAAGTACTTTGCTTAGCTCAAAGTTTGAAATCACAGAACCGTTCTTGTGAACAACACCTTCGTACGGGTAGATATCAATCACATCGCCCATGTTCATGTCTTGTACGTTCAGTTCAATGGGTAGTGCGCCTGAATCTTCCATTGTGTTGTAGAAGATTGGTGCAATTTTACCACCAAGACAAACACCACCAGTACGCTTGTTTGGTACGAATGGGATATCCTCACCCATAAACCAAAGTACTGAGTTTGTTGCCGATTTACGTGAAGAACCCGTACCAACAACATCACCAACATAAGCCAGTGGGATACCCTCTTTTTGCATTTCTTCAATTTGAGCAATTGGACCAACGCTACCCTGTTCATCAGGAGTAATGCCATCACGTTCCATCTTCAACATCGCTTTTGCGTGTACTGGAATATCTGGACGTGACCACGCATCCGGTGCTGGAGATAAGTCATCGGTGTTGGTTTCACCAGTGACTTTAAATACTTTAACAGTAATTTTTTCTGCTACTTTATTTTTAGCAGTAAACCATTCAGCATCAGCCCAAGATTGAAGTACTTGTTGTGCTGAAGCATTACCTGCTTTCGCTTTCTCTTCTACATCGTAGAATGCGTCGAACATCAGTAGAGTATGAGACAATGCTTTAACAGCGATTGGAGCAAGTTCTGCATCATCAAGTAGAGAGACTAAAGATTCGATGTTGTAACCACCTTGCATAGTACCAAGCAGTTCAGTCGCTTTTGCTTTGCTAACTAATGGAGACGCTACTTCACCTTTTGTGATTGCAGTTAAGAAGCCCGCTTTTACATAAGCCGCTTCATCAACACCCGGTGGAATGCGATTTTCTAGCAAATCAAGAATAAATTCTTCTTCACCCTGCGGTGGATTTTTTACTAATTCAACTAATGCTGCTACTTGCTCAGCATCTAATGGTCTTGGGACCACACCTTCTGAAGCACGCTCTTCGACGTGTTTACGATAAGCTTCAAGCACGACTTAATTCCTCACTTTCTGGTCTACTCTTAATGAGTAAACATCCTTGGAAACAATTCAGTTTATATCCATTAACTTTTTAATTCTGTTATAAATCTCAATAAAACAAGAGAATATGTATCGGAATAGACTAAAAATGTGGCGAGATGATATCAAATTTAACTCAAAATTAAAATCTCACCACATCAAACAACATACGACTTATGGCGCACTTTTAAACATTATAAAGTTGCACCAATACTTAAATATACTGATTCATGATTTTGCTCTGTGCGACCATAAGCGAAAATAATAGGGCCTATTGGTGAGTCTATTCCTGCAAAAATAGAGCCTGCTGCATACATAGGGGCATCACTAAAATGTTCATCATTCCAGACACTTCCTTGCTCAAGAGATCCACCTAAATATATAGGCGACTGGAATAATCCAAAATCATTGTCCATTAAACGATAACGATAAACTAAACTTGCAAATGCTAAATTCTCACCAGATAAACTGTCTTTTGATATTCCTGATAAATGTAGAAAGCCCCCCAGAGATTTAGGCTCAAGAGGAATACCTCCATTTTTATTTTCTACAACACCATACTCACCGTGCACGACTAAAGTATGACGCTTTATTGTATAAGCAAATCGCCCATTAACGGTTAACTCTACAACTGAATCATCAATCGTATCGCTACTACTAATTTCGCCTAATGTATCTTCGCTATATAAATACTCAGTAAATAAATAAAAACCTTTAGTCGGAAAAGTAAAATTATCCAACGTATCTAAACGATATTGTGCAAATATTCCTTGTCTCTCATAATCACTATTATAATCTGGAATAATATTTAAAACTAAATCACCCGTTGTATATCTCCCCCCGATCCTAAAATCACTCCAAAGCGCGGGTTGTATACCTAGAGATGCTTCAAATTCAAGTTCGTTATATTCAGTTGGTAGGTAGTTATCTATATTATCAAGAGTAGGAGTTGGCCTAAATTGAGTTTGAGTAACGCTATAAGTCCCTTTTAAAGAAGAAAACAATAATTGATTACTAAGAAAAGGCGTATATAGCTCTGCTTGCATCAACTTATCTGTACCTAATTCAAAATTTGTCCTTAACTCAGAACTGTTTTCAGATAAACCAATTATGTTAATATCTGTAAAATTGATAGAAAAACCAAGCGAGTATTTACTTTGATTATAAAAGTCATCTTCTAATGAAAAACGAAAATCTAAATAATTTGGTCCCCAACTTTTTTCATTTACATCAACAACGAGTTCTGTAGATCCATCATTGGCTGTCTGATAAAAATAATCTATTCTTTCAAACCTATCAATCGTATACAAAGCTCTCACCTTGGCTTCTAATTCATCAGAAGAGTAGGTTTTGCCTTCATCTATTTGTAAATACTCTAACAACATACGTTCGCTGTATGAACTGTTATTATTTAAAGTGATATGCTCTATTTCAAGGCTATCACCTCTTTTTAGTTTTCGTGTTTTTTCTTCTTTTTCTTTTAAATATGCTTGATATTCAGCAGGTGGTAATACTAATTTATCTAAGTTTAAATGTTGCTCATAAGCAATATCATAGCCCTTCCCATATGCGAAAGGCATCTTATTAAACTCAGCTGTTTCCATTTTCCCTACATTTGGAGCAAGAAGGATATCATCAGTACTTAATAATTTTTCTTGCTCTTTTGTACTATTTTTTACGATATAATTTGTTAATTGTCCCATAACAGACAAGTAACTAGATATGTCTTCTGCTTCTAAATAATCAGACCCAATATCAACAGCAATAATGATGTCTGCTCCCATATCTTTAGCTACATCAACAGGCATATTATTCACACTACCGCCGTCAACCAATAAGCGGCCTTCGTACTCTACTGGAGGTAATGCACCAGGAACTGACATACTGGCCATCATAGCTTCAGCGAGATTCCCCTTATCTAAAATAACAGGCTCTAAATTTTCAATATCTGTTGCCACAGCTCGAAAAGGGATAGGAAGATCATCAAATGATTGTAGATAGGATACATTTCCTGAAGTTAAACGAAGGATGCTTGCCATATTTTGGCCTTGTACAAAGCCTTTTGGTGCTTTTAATTCTGTAAACGAAAAACCAATATCAGTTCCTATTTGATAACGATCTTCATATTCTTTATCTCTAATCTCCCTCTCGCTTCTCTCTACTTTATCAACAAAGCCACTATTCCAATTAACGGTATCAATAAAAGCTTCTATTTCATCGGCACTCAAACCTGATGCATATAATCCCCCAATATAAGCCCCCATACTGGTACCTGTAATATAATCAATGGGGATTTTCATTTCTTCTAGTGCTTTAAGTACCCCAATATGAGCAGCACCCTTTGCTCCACCGCCAGCAAGCACCAACCCAATTTTAGGGCGAGTTTCATCAGCTAATGCCACTGAAGAAAATAGATATAAAAAAATAGAAGAAAACAGGAGAGGCTTGAAGCGCATAAAATCATCCTTGAAATATTGATATAAAAAGAATACAGGATGAAGAAGGAGATAAAAAGCTTAATCAACTAAACTGCCTATTTCGCAGTATCTACTCGCATAATTATACTTTTATTCAGACGTAAAAAAGCCCTAATCTTTCGATTGGAGCTTTCTTAATATAGCGGCTACGTTAACGGGACTTTCTATTAACCTTGAGAGCGACACGTCCCCCGGTGTGACTGGCCGCTAAGCTCTCCAATAGAAAGTCTAACCAACTGAACTACCACTCCGCAGTGTCTATTCTGTATCATCTTACTTTTATCCGGACGTAAAAAAGCCCTAATCTTTCGATTAGAGCTTTCTTAGTATAGTGGCTACGTTAACGGGACTTTCTATTAACCTTTAGAGCGACACGTCCCCCGGTGTGACAGGCCGCTAAGCTCTCCAATAGAAAGTCTAACCAACTGAACTACCACTTCGCTGTGTCTATTCTGCATCATTTTACTTTTAAAAAG
>NZ_JARACR010000031.1:0-43608 GCF_028765505.1 Aliivibrio sp. A6
AAAGAAAAGCAATCAAAAATTGGGATTATGTTTGATTCAAATAGTATTGATGATGAAGCATACAGATGCTTCATCATCAATCTATTCTTAAAAATTGGAGTATAGACTAGCAAAAAGAAAGGCTAATCGAATTGGTATTCGCTACTTTTTCAACTCGTCAGGAATAGTCAGTGTATTTTCATCGAGCTCAGGTTTAGTTCCACCTTTCTTCTTATATTGCTTCATCTGAAAGATATACGCCAAGATTTGAGCAACTGCGGCAAACAGACCATCAGGGATTTGTTGTTCTAGCTCTGTTGAATGATATAAAGCACGAGCCAATGGCGGCGCAGGCAAAATATCAATATTGTGCTCTCTTGCGATTTCTCGAATTTTCATTGCAATGTGATCGACCCCTTTAGCGACAACAATAGGAGCAGCATCTTTGCTTTGATCATAGCGCAATGCCACTGAATAGTGCTCTGGGTTCGTCACGATGACATCGGCTGAGGGTACATCTGCCATCATGCGTCGTTGTGTCATCTCGCGCTGAAGCATACGAATACGACCTTTAACTTCAGGCTTACCTTCTGTCTCTTTATATTCATCTTTAATTTCTTGCTTGGTCATTTTCAGCTGATTTGCGTGTTGCCAAATTTGAAACGGAATATCAATCGCGACCACAATTAATAAGGTACAGCTGATCAATAAAATAAAGTTCAGCAAGATATCAAGGGAATGAAAAATATTTGCAGGATACGTATCAAGGCTAAGCTGAAATAGATCTGCTTTACTTTGATTAATCAAATAAAAAGCCATCCCACTGACTAAAGATACTTTTAATATCGATTTTAAAAGTTCAACCCAACTTTGCATGCCAAACATTCGCTTAATGCCTGACATCGGATTCATTTTAGACGGTTTTGGCATTGCCGCTTCTGCTGAAAAGCTAATACCACCAAGACCCGCTGCACCAATTAAGGCCGCAACAAATAATGTGACAAGTATAAGCAGAACAGGGAAAGTTAATGCGACTAATCCACCACCTACGATTTCAAGTAATTTATTAGTGTCATAAATCTCTTCTCTAGAAATAGAAAAGAAACGCTCCATGATAGAAAAGAGTGCTTTGGCAACGCCTTCTCCAAACCACATTAATGCAACCGCACCACACACCAAAACAGAGACTGAAGCGAGCTCTTTTGACCTTGCAACCTGCCCTTTGTCTTTGGCTTGTTGCAAGCGTTTGGCCGTGGCGTCTTCGGTACGTTCTTGACCGTCACTTTCAGCCATGGCTGACCTCCACGAGTCTTAATTTGGCCATTAGCAATCCAGCCTTATCATGCTACATATTTGCGCTTCGGCACGACCCCAGTGCAAATCATAGTGAGTAAATAAACCAAGAATGATATACGAGGTCAGTAATAAACCGACTAATAATGCAAAAGCAAAACCTAATGAGAATATATTTAGCTGTGGTGCAGCACGCGTCATTACACCAAAAGAAAGGTTGACCGTAAGTAAGGCGATAATGCCAGATAGAGACATGCTTAACCCGGCTTTCATCATGATACCAAGCCAGCCAGCCATGGATTGATAATCGACACTTGTCAATTTTCCGACACCAACCGGTAACGTAGTGAAACTCATCACGACAAAGTTAATCATTTTTAAATGGCCATCAGTTCCTAAGAAAAACAGTATCGATAGAAACATAAATAGCTGACCAAGTAATGGCGTATTTTGACCATTTGCAGGGTCAACCATTGAAGCAAAGCCTAAACTCGACTGCATACCCAAAATTTGCCCAAGAAGAACAAAAGTTTGAGTAACAAACACAGTGACCATCCCCATAGCAACGCCAATAATAATCTGCTCTGCTGTTGTCATAAAACCTTGAAAAGACATTAACTGAATTTCAGGTGGCATGGCTGGAATGGCAGGCATAACCGCAAAAGTAATCGTTAAGCCAAGATAGAGTCGAATTCTAGGCGACACAAATCGTGCCCCGAATACTGACATCACCATTAACATGGCTGAAATGCGAGTATAAGGCCAAAAATACGCAGCAATAAAATCTAATACTATCTGGCTTGGGTATTCCATAAGTCCGCTTAAATTATCTCAAGTTGAAGTTATTTAAATTAATAAAGAACTGTTGGCATTCGAGCAATCAATTCGTAAAAATATTCCATCAACATTCGAGTCATCCAGTGACCAAACAGCATTAATGCTAATAAGGTGACAATCAAACGAGGCAAAAAACTTAACGTTTGTTCGTTAATTGACGTCGCGGCTTGGAATACCGCCACCACTAAACCAATAAGCAAACTTGGGATAATAATGGCGCACACCATGATAAGTACCATGTACAGCGCGCCACGGAATAGCTCGATGGCCATTTCAGGTGTCATGTTCGCTCCTTATGTACTAAAGCTTCCGGCAAGTGTCGAAAGTATTAAGTTCCACCCATCCACCAATACAAATAACATAAGTTTAAAGGGTAACGATACGATCATAGGAGAAAGCATCATCATACCCATAGCCATTAATACCGAGGCTACGACTAAGTCGATAATTAAGAAAGGTAAGAAAAGCATGAAACCGATTTGAAACGCCGTTTTTAGTTCTGAGGTAATAAACGCAGGAATAATAACGGTAATAGGGACATCTTCAGGGTTTTGCGCCTCTACTCCAGACATATTGACGAATGTCTCTAGATCTTTCACTCGCGTTTGCGCCAGCATAAACTCTTTCATTGGTACTTGTGCAACATCAAAAGCTTCGCGCGCCGTAATTTCTTCATTGATGTAAGGTTGAATAGCGGTGTTATTTACCTTATCAAAGACTGGAGCCATAATGAAAAAGGTTAAAAACATTGCGATACCAATGATAACTTGGTTTGATGGGGTTTGTTGTAGACCCATGGCTTGTCGTAATATCGACATGACCACTACTATACGCGTAAACGACGTCATCAAAATAACCATGGCAGGCAAAAAGCCTAGCATGGTCATTAACCCTAATATCTGCAGGTTAACAGAATAGTCTTCACCACCATTAGCATTAGTTGTCATGGTGAATGCAGGAACCCCACCACCAGAACTGCTGCCTTTAGCGATAGTTTTAGAAGCTCCGCTGTCCTTTTCCATCGCAGTTACAGTCATGCCTTCCGCACTGGCTGCTGTTGCAGGAATAGCGCTTGCTAAGTCATCTACCGCCCATGCCGAAGATGCCATGAATAAGAGTGAAAAAACCGCCAAAGTGGCGGCAATTAAATTAGTTTTTAGCATTTTTCTTCATCAGTTGGCTTAGTTGAGTTGAAAATGGCGTCAACGTCGATTCACCGACATCTAACGGTTTTTCAAGTTTACTTAGCATATTGATATTTTGAGAGGTAATTCCAATAAGAAACTGCTCCTCTCCAACTTGAACCACTGCGACTCTTTCTTTTGTTCCCACAGGTAATTGCTTAACAATACTCATGTTGCTACCTGGAGATCCTGTAACACCAGGAAAACGCATTCTCTTTAATAGCCAAGCAAAAAAGAGAATCAGCGCGATAACAAAAATCAAAGAGCCTAATGTCGCCGCTAAATCGACATTAGGCGCATCTGCGGCAAATAAAGGAAAAGGCATCAATGCCAATAACCATAGCTGTTTCATACCCTTCCTTTTATTCATCTATTGGTTCCTGATTAACGTAGTTTCTTAATACGCTCAGTTTGGCTAATAACGTCTGTTAAACGAATACCAAATTTGTCATTCACGACAACCACTTCACCGTGAGCGATAAGAGTACCATTAACCATAACATCCAGTGATTCACCTGCAATACGGTCAAGTTCAACAACTGAACCTTGGTTCAATTGCAGTAAGTTACGAATACTAATATGTGAACGGCCTACTTCCATAGAAATAGTCACAGGAATATCTAAGATCGTATCAAGCTTGCGACGTTCATCTTCATTGAACTCTGGTGCTTTGTTTTCTAAGTCTTCCAATGGTGCGGTTACCGCTTGGCCTTCTGCACTTTCACTTAATGCTGCTGCCCATTCGTCAGCCATTTGTTGTTCATTTGAATCCATGATCCACTACCTTCTCTACTCTTATTCTTCATCTAGATCAAACAATACGTCTTTGCCTAGGAAGGCTAAATCCGTTTTCACCATATCTGGGCGTTTGATTTTCTCTGTGATCTGTACTGCTAATTTATCGTTTGATTTACCTACTTTACCGCGGTAAGTTGGCAACTCTTCTACAAATACGGTGGCGGCTTCTGGCATTTCAACAGGGATAATATCGCCCGCTTCTAAATCCATTAAGTCACGTAATGAAATTTGGCTCTCTAAAAGATTCACTTTCATTTCAACTGGCACATCCATGATTTCATCACGCAGTGCCTTACTCCAACGAACATCAGTGTCCATCTTGTCACTCTGAACACCCGCATCAAGTAATTCACGGATAGGCTCAACCATTGAATATGGGAAGACTACGTGGAAGTCACCACCACCACCATCCACTTCAATATGGAATGAACTCACAACGATCACTTCTGTTGGGCTAACAATGTTTGCCATTGTTGGGTTTACTTCTGAGTCTAAATACTCAAATTCCACCCCCATTACTGGTGACCATGCTTCTTTGTAATCTTCAAAAATCACTTTCAGTAATAATTGAATAATACGTCGCTCGGTTGGCGTAAACTCGCGGCCTTCAATTTTCGCATGGAAACGGCCATCACCACCAAAGAAGTTTTCTACTAAAATGAAAACTAATCGAGCTTCCATAGTGACTAATGCTGTGCCTTTTAATGGGCGAAAACGCACCATATTCAAGCTAGTTGGAACATACAGTGTGTTTTGATACTCACCAAACTTCACCATAGATACGCCATTAATTGATACTTCGGCGGTTTTTCTCAACATATTAAATAAGCTAATACGCATATGACGAGCAAAACGTTCGTTAATCAATTCTAGGGTTGGCATTCGACCACGAACGATTCGGTCTTGTGATGAGAAATCAAAGTTCTTCATTGAACCTATGTTTTCTTCAGGACCACCCGTTACATCATCTTCTACGTCATCTACACCATGGAGTAGAGCATCAATTTCATCTTGGGATAATAGATCTGTCACATTGAACCTATTGCATTACAAAGTCAGTAAATAATACTTTTTCAACTACAGGCTTGGCTGTAATTTTAGTAAAGGCATCTTGAATATCACGTGTTGCCTGCTCGCGTAAATCGATTCGACCACGAGGCTCTCTTAATTGCTCAACCGTTGCGGCAGCGAAAGTCGATAATAAAGCACTTTCAATTAAAGGGGTGTGTTGTTGTGCAATACTTTCATTATCAGTACCACGCATCATCACTTGCACTTTTAATTGTACTAAACGATCACGCTTATCGCCTGTAACATTAAAAATAAATGGCTGAGGTAAGTTTAAGTACAATGCTGGCATTTGAGCTTCTAATGCTGCAATGTCTTGTTCTGTTGCCTCTTCTTTGGTATCTCCCGCTAAGAAGAACCAAGCAGCAGCACCGCCACCCACAAGCAATAATACAATCAATGTGATGATAATAATCAGTTTATTTTTACTTCTAGGTGCATCACCTTGGTTTGCCATTGTATTTCCTCTTGGATAAATCGTTAATTATTATTTTAAAATCATGATGCTTTTTTTTAAAAATTCTTAGGCGTAAAAGCTAATCCCATCATTGGGTTTTGATACTTGTACGTTAATCTCTTGTTCTTCAGAAAACTCTTCATTAAATCCAGAGCCTTGACGAGAAGACTCTTCTTTCTGATAAGCGTATTGAGATGACTCACCAGAGTTTTGTTGCTGAACAGAGGTATCGGCTAATTGGATCCCTTGTTGAGCAAACATTTCACGTAATCGCGGTAAACTTTGTTCAATAGCATCACGAGCTTGTTGGTTTGATACCGTAAACTGAACCCCTGCACTATCTGCTCCCATGTTTAGGCGAATATGCATACGTCCCATTTCTGGTGGATCTAAACGAATATCAACATGTTTTAAGTTTTTTGCCATCATCATATTGATGCGTTCAGCAACTTCGTCACTGACTTGTTCTTGACGAATATTCAGCGGTGCCATTGCAGGATCCATTTTCTGAGCAGCGGTTGCTTGTTGTGTTGCTGTTACTCCTGATGCCGTCGCTAGCTGCTGAGCAAAACTATCTGTCGTTTTAGCTTCAGTTAGACTCACAGTTTCACCATTAGCAATCTGTGTCATGCCAAGTGCTGAGATATCGATCTTTGCTTTTTTTGCCTCAGCAAGTTTTCCGGCTTCAGCTTCTGCCTTACCGATAAGTGCTGTAGAGGTTAATAATTCTTTGGTTGATTCTTTGTTGCCTGACGCCTCACCTTTGCTCTGTGTTTCGCCCTCTACTTGAGTTGACGATTTAGCACCACTTCCCCATTGAATTTCTTTTAAAGGGTCCGTTTTTTCAGCTACAGTTTTACTGCTATTTTTCTCACCTTTAGCCGCAATACTGGCTTGAGTTAGCATCACTTCTGCATCAGTTAGAGACTCTGAATCATCAGATGATTCTTTTTTATTCACTAACGTACTATTCGATTGTTCTAAACGAGAGAATAATTCAGAATCTTGACTTGCTTTTTCTTTTTTCGTTTGATCTTTTTCATCAACTAGCGTGCTATTCGCTTGTTCTAAACGAGAGAGTAATTCAGAACCTTGGCTTACTTTTTCTTCTGTTGTTTCTTCTTTTGTTTCAACAGATTCAGACTCTTTCGATTTTTCAGCCGCCTCACCTTTTTCAACGTCGCCTTTTTCTTCTACCGCTGTTTTTTTGGCGTCGTCTTTTTCTTTTAATCCCATGACTTCTTTAAGCTCTTCTACAAAGCCTTCAGATTCTGTTTTTTCTACCGCAGCCGTTTTAGTATCTGTTTTTACTGGTGCGGTTTTATTGATACTGCTTAAGGATAAGTCATGACTGCTCATAGTATATTCTCTACATTGAGTGTGAATTTTTTGACGAGCACTGTAGCGGCCCAACGTTGATTATTTTAAAGCAAATATTAAGCCACTTTTATATTTAGTGTAATGTTGGACAATAAGAAGAAGGGGGTTACTAAAGCAAAGCAATCGAAAAAATAACCACATTACCTATTCAGATTTAATTCGTCGGGCAAACTGGAGTGTCGAAAACTCATCCATCATATTTTGCTCTTGTTTATCGAGTTTTTTTTGACGCTCGGTTTTCTTTTTATCGATCATCCATTCGTAAGAGCGACGTTGCTTACGAGTCTCTTGCCAATAGCTTTGACAATTATCCACTTGGGAAGTGAAATGAGACTCTGCACTTTTTTGTTTTGTTAGCGTTTCATCTAACTGCACCAAAAACTTATTTAAATGACTGTATTGGCTCGCAGTAAGACCTTGCTGACCACGCTGTAAAAGTTGATTACAGTAATCAAGACGATACTTTTCGATTTGTTTAACTTGTTCATAGAAATTATCCAACTCCGCTTTGGCTTTACTTAATGCCATTACCGCTTGGTTCTCTCTTTCCTGAGATTGTTCTAATAAAAAATCAAAGGTATTACTCATGTTCTTTCTCTATTTATCGTCTTATCCATGCGCACTATTCTCGTACCTTTAACTTGTTAGCCACTTAATAGCATTTTCAACATGCTCTTACACATATCGTATGGCACGCTTTCTTTCATTTTCTGTTGTAGATATTCATCAAGTCGTGGTTTTAACGTAAACGCTTGGTCAATAGCCGGATCGGTACCCGGTTTATAAGCGCCGATTGATACCAAATCTTGGTTTTTACGACAAGTAGATAAAATTTGACGAACCACTTTAGACATCAACATATGCTCTTCATCAGTGATTTGTGGCATAACACGACTCACTGATTTTTCAACATCAATCGCTGGATAGTGGCCTGCATCAGCCATTTCACGTGATAATACGATGTGTCCATCCAAAATGGCACGAGAAGCATCAGCAATAGGATCTTGTAAGTCATCCCCTTCAGTCAGAACCGTAAAGAAGGCAGTAATAGACCCTTGGTTTTCGTTACCATTACCCGCTCGTTCAACCAAAGCAGGTAATTTAGCAAATACGGAAGGCGGATAACCTTTGGTTGCAGGTGGTTCACCAACTGACAAGGCAATTTCACGCTGTGCCTGTGCAAAACGTGTCAGTGAATCCATCAATAATAATACGTCTAAACCTTGATCACGAAAGTACTCCGCAATAGTCAGGGCTGTCTGGCAGCCTTTTAATCGCATTAGCGCTGACGAATCGGCAGGCGCTGCGACAACAACTGAACGTTGTCGCCCTTCTGGGCCTAAAATCTCTTCAATGAATTCTTTTACTTCTCGCCCACGCTCACCAATCAGACCGACGACAACCACTTGTGCTGTTGTACCGCGAGTCATCATGCCAAGTGTTACCGATTTACCCACACCTGAGCCTGCAAATAGACCTAAACGCTGGCCTTTACCAACCGTAAGTAAACCGTTAATGGCTTTTAATCCAACATCAAGTGGTTCTGAAATTGGTTTTCTCGATAATGGGTTAATAGGCTCTGAGGTAAATGACGCGGTTTCTTCAGTATACAACTCTCCAAGACCATCGATAGGGTTTCCTACACCATCCACAACTCGACCAAGCAGTTCCATACCAACAGGAATGCCACTACCACCAACAATTGGAGTGACTTTCGCACCTGGAAGTACGCCAGAGACTTGTTCATTCGGCATTAAAAACAGGTTATCACCTGAAAAACCAACCACTTCTGCTTCTATTTCACCATTGATGGTTTCTACCAAGCAGGAACTGCCAATTGGCGCTCGGCATCCTGTGGCTTCTAAGGTTAAGCCAACAACACGTACTAGCTTGCCTGACGCAATAGCTCGTGTGGTTAACCCTGTTGTTTTATATTGAGAAAGGCGTTCAGATAATGGCAGCATTTACTGATTCCCTTGATGACGATTTACACCGCAGAATTTATTTAAAACGGTTTTAATTCGCTCTTCAAGTAAGTAGCTGACTTTTGAATCTGATGCTTGAATATTAATATCACCAAGATTCATTGAAGGCTCGGTGACCAGTGTCCACTGCTTTTGCGCTAACGCTTCTTCGCCATACGCCTCAATCACGCGTTGGTGATCTTCTGGGTTTAATGAAATAGTAATTTCACGTTCAGTAACCGGCAAGGTTTCGACAGATTCACGAACCGTATCAAGTAATACTTGAGGATTGGTTTTTACTTCAACATGAATGACTTCTTTAGTTAGCGCTAATACCATATCGATAAGCTGTTTTTCTACTTGAGAATCAACTAACTCTAATGGCGTTGCAAACTTATCAGCCATTTCAATTAAATGCTGTATACGCTCTTGAATTTCAGCCTGCCCTGCAGCAATACCTTCATCGTAGCCAGCTTGGTAACCTTCTGGTTTTCCAGCCTCAAAACCTTCTGCTTGGCCTTTTTCTAGACCTTCTTTATAACCAAATTCTTGCCCTTGCGTTAACCCTTCATTGTAAGCGCCTTGCTTTATCTGTTCGATAATCTCTTCGGTGAGTACAAATTCTTCAGGCTCTTCTTCTTGAGGAAGTGATGGTGTCCAGCTAGGATCATAATTTAATGCAGTTTCACGAGCTGGCTGGTTAGGATCAGAATAATCAGGGGATTCCCAAATATTAGTTTTTTGTAGCTCACTCTCATCGGTAATGCGAATAAAGCCACGTTTTTTGCTGATACTCATGATAATAACCCGTAAAAAGAAGAAGATTAAAAAGCATAACGGCTATTTAGATTAACTCTTAAATAGCCGTATAATTATAACTCAATGAAGCAAAAACGTATTATACGAATTCGTCTGCACCGCCAGAAAGCATTAGATCGCCAGAATCGGCCATTCGACGTGCCACTGCCAGAATTTCTTTCTGAGCGGCTTCAACGTCTGCCACACGAACTGGCCCCATTGCTTCAAGATCATCACGCATAAGTTCCGCTGCACGTTTCGACATACACTTAAACATTTTCTCTTTAAGTGCATCATCAGCACCTTTAAGTGCTTTTTGCAGAACTTCTTGTGGAACATCACGCAATAGCATTTGAATACCTGTATCTTGTACATCGATAAGATTTTCAAATACAAACATAAGATCTTGGATCTGCGTTGCAGTCTCTTCATCTTGGTCACGGATTTGATCCATCAACATACCTTCAATGCTGTTATCTAGGTAGTTCATGATTTCTGCCGCTGCTTTCAGGCCGCCAATTTTCGCAGCTTGTGCGCCAGATTGACCCGCAAACTGTTTCTCCATGATTTCGTTCAGTTCAGCCAGAGCTGATGGTTGAACTTCCTCAAGATGAGCAATTCGCATCATCAAATCCAAGCGACTACGCTCAGGGAACTGAGATAAAATCTCTGCTGACTGATCTGGGTCTAAATACGATAATACGATGGTTTGGATCTGTGGGTGCTCATTCATAATGATGCTTGCCACTTGACGAGGGTCCATCCATTTCAATGAATCCAACCCCTGTGAACCACTGCCTAGTAGAATTTGATCTACTAGATTATTCGCTTTATCTTCACCAAGAGCTGCAACCAATGCGTTACGCATAAAGTCTTCACTGCCCATACCTATGCTAGTGAACTTCTGAATGTCTTCTAAGAAAGCACGGTGAATCGCTGACACTTTAATCTGATTTAAATCAGATACGGTTGCCATTGCTGCGCCTACTTTCTGAACCTGCTTTGGTTCTAAGTGACGAATGATACTTGCAGCATCATCCTCACTCAAACTAAGTAGTAAAATGGCAGCACGTTCTGAGCCTGCTAGTGACGAAAGATCAAACTCTTGGTTGTCTTCATCTTTTTTTTCTGCTTCTACAATCTCATTAGCCATTTTCAGATACCCAGTTACGAACCACTTGTGCTGCTAACTCTGGTTCATTTGCTACAAGAGCACGAACCGCTTTTAATAAATCTTCGTCTTTATGCAAGTTTGGTAGATCAATGCCTGAACCAAACTCGAAACCGTCACCATCTAAATCACTGCCAATTAAGCCCATGTCGCCTTCAACGCCTTCACCTTTCGCAACGGCATCGTCTTCTGCCTGGTTAGGGAACAGTAATTTATTCATTGCTGGGCGAACAAGGATAAGTAGCACAGCAATAATCACTAAAGCACCAGCTAACCATTTAATCCAGTCGTTGAAGTTTGGATGCTCCCAAATCGGTACATCAATAGTAATTGGTTGCTCTTCAATCGCAAATTTAACGCTTAATACGTTTAATAAGTCGCCACGTTGCTCATTTAAACCAACACTACCAATGATGATTTGACGGATCTTTTCAATTTGCTCTGTCGACACTGGTGTATAAGTCACTTCGCCTGTTTCAGGGTTAACACTTTGACGCTCTTTTACGGCAACTGAAACCGTTTGACGTGCGACCGTTCCCGTTTGTTTTCGCTCGTGACTGATGGTTGTATCTAATTCAAAGTTACGTGTTGCTTCTTTATGAACCGAACCTTGACCTAGTACTGAACCATCTTTTAATTCAGCAATATCCTGAGGGATTGCTGAATCTACTGGTGGCTGATTACTTAGGGCACCCGGAACACCGGCAATCACGTTACCATTGTTGTAATCTTCTAATGTATATTCACTTCGTGTTGATGCAGTTTGTGGATCAAACTGTTTACGTGTTTGTTCAATCGCACTGAAGTCCATTGATACATCAACTTGAGCAGTATAGTTACCCAAGCCTAAAATTGGGATAAGAATCGCATCAATTTTATCACGCAGTGATTGCTCTTGTTTACGCTCTAACTCTTGCTCTTTTCGATGAGCCATAGCCATCGGATCTTGCGTACCAGAGCTAAGAAGACGACCGTGCTGATCCGTTACGGTAACACGTGTTGGTTTCATTCCAGGAACCGCACTTGCAACCATATCAACAATCGAATCTACTTCTTCTTGTTTTAGCATTGCACCCATTCGCATAGTCAAGAATACCGTTGCCGATGCTTCTTGGTTATGACGAACAAATACGCTTTGTTTTGGCATTGCGAGTAATACTTGAGCTTTACGAATTGGACGCATTTGCTCAAACGTACTCGCTAATTGGCGTTCACGACTTAACTTTAGACGCTCTTGTTCTAAACGCTGTGATACACCAAACCCCATATCTTGCAGTAAGATATCATCACCTTCTCCTACTTCTCGGTTTAAACCGGCACGAGAAAGATCAAGCTTCATTTTACTGAATTGAGAAGCGGGAACTAGAATGGTATTACCTTCTAGCTTGTATTCTGCTTTTTGCGCATCAAGGTGATCAAGAACTTGAATTAATTCATCCGTCTCATACGCACCAAGTGGTCGCATTTCAGGTTCTTGAACCCAAAAGAAAAGCATTACGATTAATGCGACACAGATAGATACAGATAACACAAGGATAACTTGACGCAATAAATCAAGATTACCCAACGCTGAATCTAACTTCGAAGAACTTTGCTCATCAGTATCTGGATTTTGAACATCCATTGAATTATCTAACGCCATTGAACCACCGGCGGATACTCCATCAGATACTGCTAAGTCTGTGTTTTTATTTTCTTCTGACACGCTTTAATTCCTAGAAATTATACTGGCATATTCATGAGTGCTTTATAAGCATCTACAAGCTTATTACGCACTTGTATTGTGGCATCAAATGCAACACTTGATTTGTTACGTGCAATCATTACATCGGATAATGAGACCCCTTCATCACCTCGATCAAAACGCACAGCTAAATCACTTGATGCTTGTTGTAAGCCATTTACGTTATTCACTGCTTTTGCAAACATAGCACTGAAGTCCGCACCGACTTCTTTACCTGTTGCTGGACGCGTTGTATTTGACGCGTCAAGCATCATTGCTTGCATTTCGCCTTGTAAACCACCAATTTTCATTTCTATTCTCCGACCCAGTCAACTAATTGACTTTATTTTACGACCCGAAGTATATAAAGCAATTTACATACCAAAATATCAAACACGGTAACCCGTTGTTTTAACTTGGGATATCTATTCCAGCATCACGCATCTTCGCTAATTTGTAGCGTAACGTTCGCGGGCTAATGCCCAATTTTTCAGCGACATCTTTTCGTTTACCGTCACACGCTTTTATCGTTTCAAGGATAATGATGAATTCTTGCTCACGAAGTTCACCACCTAGCCCACTAGATGCGGTTAAAATCTCACCATCTTCAGATAATGGCATTGCAACTGTGTCATTTATTGACGGTGCTTGCTGCTCAGGCTTAATTGTTGGCGCTTCACCACTAACCACTTGTTGCAAACCTCGAGCATCTACCCAGTCAACGCCTTCTAATAAGATATCATCCGCGGTAATTTGATGCTCTTCAGCCAAGATCAATGCACGTTGCACAACGTTATCTAGCTCACGTACATTTCCTGGCCAAGGGTAACTTTCCAGTTTTTGAGTAGCTTCAACACTAAAACTGGGTACGGGTAAGCCTTGCTTTTGACAGTGACGCTCAATAAGGTGCTTAGCAATAGGTGCGATATCACCTTTACGCTCTTTAAGTGCTGGCCATGCAATTGGGAATACGTTTAAGCGGTAGTATAAATCTTCACGGAAATTACCTTCTTCTACGTATTTTTTTAAGTCTCGGTTGCTGGTCGCCAAAATTCGGACATCAAGCTTAATACTCTTACGACCACCTAAACGTTCAACTTCGCGTTCTTGAAGTACGCGCAGTAATTTAGCTTGTAGATTAAGATCCATTTCACTGATTTCATCCAACAAAATGGTGCCGCCTTGAGCTTGTTCAAATTTACCCGGACACGCTTGAACTGCGCCAGTAAATGCACCTTTCTCATAGCCAAATAAGGTGGCTTCTAGCATATTGTCTGGGATAGCAGCACAGTTAATCGCAACAAATGGGCCGTCACTACGCTGTGAGTTGTTATGGATATAACGAGACATCACTTCTTTGCCTGAACCACTTGGGCCAAGGACCATCACGTTTGCATCAGTTCGCGCAACTTTATCTGCAAGCTTAAGTAATTTCAGACTCTTTTCGTCCGCAACAATGGCATCGCCCGTTTGCTCATTTTTAACTGGTGCATAACGGCTAACCATGTTTAACAACACTTCTGGCGCAAAAGGCTTCGCCATGTAATCTATTGCGCCGTCTTTCATTGCAGAAACCGCATCTTCAATATTGGCATAAGCTGTCATTAGAAGAACGGGTAAATTAGGCCAATTTAGCTTGATGCTACGCAACAATGCTAAACCGCCTATTCCTGCCATTTGAACATCAGAAACAACGATATCAACAGATTCTTTTTTCAAAATAAGCAACGCGGCTTCTGCGCTATCCGCTTCTATCCATTCGTAGCCAGCTAACTCTAAGGTGTCAATCAAGGCTTCGCGTAGGCCTTCATCATCTTCTACGATCAATACTTTACTTTGAGCCATGATTATTCTCCAGATTCTGTTTGAGTTGCGGATTCAGCATAGGTTGCTGTTAATGGAATAGACATGGTGAAGCACGCACCATCATCCGGTTCTGAATACAATTCAAGTTGTCCTTTATGTGCTCGACAAACCATTTGAACTACGGCCAAACCAAGACCCGTGCCTTGAGAGCGTGTAGTGAAAAATGGTTCCATAATTTTATCTTGTAATTCAAGTGGGATACCTGGCCCATTGTCTTGTACTGATATTTTCAAATAACCATTAACCGGTCTAAAGAAAACATCAATTTGGCATTCTTTTCCAATGGCTTGTATCGCATTCATAATCAAGTTACTAATGGCACTGGCAATAGCGTTGGCATTACCCATTAATAAAGTATCTTGCTCTTCTACTTCTAAGTGATAATCCACTTGATTTGATTGCAAAGCGGTTTCTACCATTGGACGATATTCTGCAACAAGCTCTTCAATCGTAAATGATTTAACAACCTTGTTATCGCCACCTTTAGCAAACAACAACATGTCATTCACTTGTTTTTCGAGATCATGTAAACGATCAACCAATTTGGTTTGAAAACGTTTGTGTGTTGCTGCGGGCAGATTGGGGGAACCTAAGTTTGAAGCATAAAGCATCGCACTTGAAAGTGGCGTTCTTACTTGATGAGCAAGGGAGGCAACCATTTTTCCTAACGATGACAAACGCTGCAAATCACTGACACGAGATTGCAGTAAACGGGTCTCGGTTAGATCGGTAATAAGAATAAGTTGACCCGTTTCTGAGGCTGAGATCGCTAAACGTACTTTACGTCCATTACGCAATGAGATCTCATGCCCATCGTCTTCTCTTGGATCAAATGAGCGTTGAATGACTTCAAACCAACGTTCACCTAATAATGGGGTACCAAGAAGCTTAATGGCTTCTGGGTTTACTTCACATACAACGCCTTGTGTATCAAGCAATATTACCCCCGCAGGCATAACATCTAATACTTGCTTATAACGTGTATTTTGTTCTTCTACTGTGCCAAGGAGTGAATTGATCCCACTCTCAGAGTTACCTTGCATAATTTGATCCCCGCCAAAACAACAAAAGGGCTAATGCATTTAACATGCCAGCCCTTTTTATTGTTTTAAATCATCAAGTTATATCAAAATAACATCTTTAATGAGTCAATTATTTGTCAGTGCAGATTATTAACGCATATCATCTTTATTTAGATTATATTTACGCATTTTCTCAACTAAAGTCGTTCTACGCATACCTAACATATCAGCAGCACGAGCAACAACCCCGGCTTGCGCTTCAAGTGCTTGGCATATCATATTAACTTCTACATCAGCCAACATTTCTTTTAGATTTAGACCATCTTCAGGCAAATCATTAGATGCTGGACCGAAGTTTTGGTTTGATATTTGAGGCACTCCACCATCACTAAAGTTAGCAAACATATCTGCTAGTGCAGCTTGCTCTTGCTCTTCAATACTTTGTTTATTGTTATTCTCTGGTTGGAACTCAGGAATATCACTATAACGATATTTTGTCGGTAAGTGATTAACATCAACCGATTCGCCAGGGAATAAGATCATTAAACGCTCAATGAGGTTTGCTAGCTCACGCACATTACCCGGCCAATGATGCTCCATTAACGAGTTCACCGCACGTGGCGTTAGACGGACACGCGCACTGCCTTCCGCTTCCATTCTCGTTAGCAGTTCTTGCAATAATAACGGAATATCTTGCTTACGTTCACGCAATGCTGGCATTTCTATTGGAAATACATTTAATCGATAATAAAGATCTTCACGGAAAGTTCCTTTCTCTATCATCTCATCAAGATTGCGATGTGTTGCAGCTACAATACGAACATCCGCTTTAATACTTTGATTGCCACCAACACGTTCAAAACAGCGCTCTTGTAATACTCGCAACAGTTTTACTTGCATCGGCATTGGCATATCACCGATTTCATCCAAGAACAGCGTACCGCCTTGAGCCAGTTCAAAACGACCTTTACGTGCTGTTATTGCACCAGTAAAAGCCCCTTTTTCATGGCCAAACAACTCACTTTCAAGAAGATCAGGTGGAATCGCACCACAGTTTACAGGTACAAATGGGCCTTTACGACGCGGTGAATGATAGTGAAGATTTCGTGCAACGACTTCTTTACCGGTCCCCGACTCACCTAAAACAAGAACACTTGCTTCAGTACCAGAGACTTGCTCAATTAAATGCCGAACCGTACTGATCGCAGGACTTTGTCCAACCATACTACGGAATAAGGTAATTTTACGCCCAAGCTGGGGTACACCTAAGCCACGGCGTCCCATAAACTCTTGACAATGGCGCAACGCATCGGTCAATTGAGGGTAATTTACCGGTTGATTTAATTCACCGACATAATTAGTTAAATCCTCAAGATCAAACATAGCCCCTGTAAGCATAATAATAGGGACATGGTTATTAGTAATTAAGGATTTTTTGATTAATTCTTTTTGTGAACTATCTGTTACGTTACCTAAAAAACAGGCACTCCAAGGGTCATTCCAGTCAAAAGTAGACAATTCTGAAGTCGAAATGGCATGACAATGCTCACCGATAAACTCAAGAATGACCTTAAGGTTATGACGGTTTTGCTCGTCATCTTCAATAATTAGTGTCTTTGCTAAACCTTGCATAGATGTGTTATGTGCCTTAATTCTTTGATTTAAGTGGCCTATTCATTGAACAGCAACGAAATTATATCGCTATTTTATAGCATAAGAAAAATAAGGCAACTATGACTGCCAATAAATCGACAGTCATACTGTAAATGAGAGGTTAGTATAAAAAATCAAAAATAAACTTGATTTATAAAACTAATGGTATTTTATACCAAGTTACGTGAAGTGAACTTAAATACCAACTTGGTCTGCAGTAAGGTTATGGAACTCTGCTGGAATTTGATCCCATGCTGATTTTATCTCACGCAGCATCTCAACAACGTCATCAATAGCTTGACCATCGTTATTTTGATTTGCATGGGAGATCTGGCGGATCATGAAGTCATACAAAGAATCAAGATTACTTGCAATGTCACCACCATCATCCATAGAAAGACAAGAACGTAAACTGATCACGATATCCAATGCTTTACCAAGACGCTCACCTTTTACCGGGGTATTTCCTTGCTGCATTGCAGCCTTACCTTGGATTAAACGCTCAATCGCGCCAGCCATTAGCATTTGAATGACCTTATGAGGTGATGCAGCACTTAATTGGCTATCAATCGATACCTTCTTATATGCTTGTAGTGAACCTCTCATTGTATTTCCTCAGTATTATTGAAATTTTCTATAAAGTTGAACCGACTTTTGTCCATGATTCAATTTTTGATAATCTGTAGCAAATTGCTGTCCTAATTGACTCATTTCATCAACGATCAATTGAGTTCTTGCAATTGCGCTTTGCCATTCAGTGGAATGCACTATTTCTGACACTTGCATACACTGATGCAAAAGTTGTTCCCGATTTGATAAAAATATCGCCAACTGTTCAAAATTAATATCATCTGAACGATATGAATTTTGCAACTCTTGATCCAGTTTTTCTAATTGCTGTATTAATATCATCGAAAACACCTAATTATCACTGACACTCTATTAACCTAACGCGTTCATCATTCCTGACAACTGAGCTTTCATTTTCCCAGTAACGTCTTGCATATTGGCAAACTTGTTTCGAGTTCGTTCTTGTAAACTCTCCATACGACGATCTAAGTCCACTTGTTGATCATTTAAGCGGTAATTTTGATCTCGCATAGTGTTCATTCTGGTTCGAATTGGGCCTGTTACCCCTGTCATACTCTGAATGACGTCTTCAATTTTTTTAGCAAACCCTTTAGAACCGCCAAAAAAAGTATGCAATTGACCAAAGTTTTCATTCAATTGTCGATCAAGCATTGTATGATTTATTTCTAACGTTCCTTGACGAGTCGTAGAAATACCCAGTTCAATCAGTGTTTTCACATCTTTTGGTGCCGACTCTACTGGTGCCACGAAAGCGGATTTCAAACGAGATTCAGCAGAACGAACAACACTATCGCCAGCAAGAGGACCACTTTGGCCAGTTGCCGGATCAAAGCCACTCAGTGCTTGAGTCGTTTCATAGAACTGATTATAGGTGGCAACAAATTGCTCAATAGCAGCTTTTACACCATCTCTATCAAATTGCACATCAAGCTCAACACGCTTGCTTGCTTCTGCTGTCGTACCTTTTAAAGTGATATCTACGCCATGAACCGCATCTTGAATCACATTAGTATCACTGCTTATTCGAGCAACACCATCTAATACTACTTTTGCACTACTTGCTGTTTGCACTTCTTGAAGACCAGAATACAACGGTTTACGTGGGCCTTCAGGCTTAATTGCCTCTACAACTTTTTCAATCGGTTCTAATTTTTCTTTTGCTATTTCTTTAATTGTCGGCGGTAACTGCTCAATTTTTTCTTTCGCTATTTCAACCAATTCTTTTTTAGGTGCGACTTGAGGTGCTTCATAAGTAATGCCCGCCGCTTGAAAAACAACATCTGGCGTTTGACCAATTTCAGCTAAGGCTTCTGCTGCATCTTGATCGCCTTGCTTGGCGGCTTTAGCTAACTCGATCTTTTCAGCTTCGTTTGGCAGTGCCGCTTGCAGAGTACCCGCTGTACGCTCGCTCCACCCTGACATGCCCGATGTTGGATCGGTAGGGTCTTCCAATGTTGATAACGCTGCCGTTGCTTCTTGTTGAAGCATGATCTCTTTTGCCGCTTTTTCTTCTCGCGCTAATTCACGATTGGCATAATCAATAAGCGGCTTAAAGTACGCGTATTTTTCTTCATCACTTAATTCAGGAACTTCTTGTGCCGTTATTGGCTCTTGCATTTGCTGAGCGGCAATTTCTGGTACATTTTGATATTCAAGCAAGGTTGGAATATCAAATTTTGTTGATACCGTAGGATCAAAATTAGGATTAAAAGCAAGACGATGTAGCTGATTATTGTATTCAGCATCGACTTCAATTTTAACTTTATGACTTTCGCCTGGTTTATCCGAGGCGAGAATAAGACGTGAACCACCATCGTCTTTAACGATAGAGGCTTGTACACCTGGATTTGACGGTGCACCATTGATCTGCTTTAACAGATCGGTAATTTTATTATTTTTACCAATAATTTCAATAGTGAATTCTTTATCACCTAATGAAATATCCAATTTACCTGGACCAAATTTAGCATCATCACGGATTGGCGATGATGCTAGTTTTTGAGCTTGAGCTAATTGTAAAACATCAATTGTGTATCGACCCGCCAAGGCTTCTGGCGTTGCCGTCGCACTGACTACTTCGTCATCACTGCTTGAAATAGTTCGAGATGCAAACGTATCCTCTTGGCGAAACGTCGACATGAGGTTTTTCATGGTATCTAACGATTCTTGCAGACGGCCATAGCCACTGATATTCATGTCTATATCTGAGCGTTCACGGTCGATGCGCTGCTGCTTTGGTAAGCGCTCGCTTTCAACTATTTTACTCACCATAGAATTAATATCTAGGCCACCACCCATCCCCATCGGGCTCATACTCATGAAGCATTTTCCTCAATTAACGATTATATCTTCTCAGCTATTAATCCAGACGCACTGGCAGCTAATTCTCTGGCAATTTCCAACATCTTTTCATCGGGGATCTGACGAATAATTTCACCGCTATTAACTTCAAAAACGGTAATAACCTGCCGCCCAGACTCTTCATCTAAGCGAAACGATAATCCTCGATCCATGCTCTTAACGTATTCATTCAGCTCTTTCACTGCATGATAAAGTTCTTCTTTCTTTTTCGTTTCAAGCTGTTGCTCTGCTTCAACCACAATAGCTTGGCTTGGTGTCAATAACTCTGACGACTCACCTTTTGCTATTTGATTATTGATATTCACAGATGATGTTGGCTGTACATTAGAACTAGCAATTTGCGTGCCGTTATTGGAAGGGGGGAATGTGAGGGTTGGTGAAGATACAAATGAGGGGTTCATAACTCTTACCTCCTAATACGAAAAAAGACAGCAGGAGAGCGGTCCGGCTGTCATATTTCAGTAAGTGGGTTGACGATGAAGCCGCCCACCTACCTATTTTAGTATTATCACTTAATCAAAGAGATTAACGTAATAGACCTAGAGCAGCGTTTGGCGCTTGCTTAGCTTGAGCTAAGATAGAAGAGCTTGCTTGCTGTAGGATTTGTGCTTTAGTCATTTCAGTTGTTTCTTTCGCGAAATCAACGTCTTTGATTTGGCTCTTAGCAGCAGAAACGTTTTCGTTAATGTTGTCTAAGTTGTTGATTGTGTGACCCATACGGTTTTGAGCAGCACCTAGCTCAGAACGGTGGCTGTCAACAAATTTCATTGCTGCGTCAACAACTGCGATTGCATCTTGAGAACCAGCTACAGTTGTAACGTCGATGTTACCTACTGTTTTTTGTGCTTGAACTGCGTCAGACATACCAGTTTCGTTAGCTAGAGCACCAGAGAAGCTTACTTCACCTTCGATTGTGCCTTTAGCTGCGAATACTTGTAGCTTGCCATCTTCACCAACAGAAGCGCTAACTTTATCAGTTTGGCCATTGATGTATGTTGCTACTTCTTCGATATCGTCACCAGCTTTAGCTGTGATTGATACTGATTGCTCTTCACCAGACTTGTCTGTGAAAGAAATAGTCATTTCTGCATCTTTACCAGCAGTCCAACCCGCAGCAACACCTTCTTTCGCAGTGAAAGATTGGCCACCCATGTTTGCTTCGTCAGCACGTAGGTTGTTCAGTGTAAGCATTACCGCTTCACCAGAATCAGCACCAACTTGGAAAGATTTAGTACCAAAGTTACCGTTAAGTAGACGTGTGCCACCGAAAGAAGTTGTTTCTGCGATACGGTTCATTTCATCAGAAAGAGCCGTTACTTCTTGTTGGATCGCGCTACGGTCAGCGTCTGTGTTTGAACCATTTGACGATTGCAGTGCTAGGTCACGTACACGAGAAAGGATGTTTGAAGTCTCTTTCATTGCGCCTTCAGCAGTTTGCATCATAGAGATGCCGTCATTTGCGTTACGAACCGCTACGTCTAGACCACGAGTTTGCGTGTTTAAACGGTTAGAGATTTGTAGGCCAGCCGCATCATCTTTAGCACTGTTGATTTTGTTGCCAGAAGACAGACGCTCCATTGATTGGTTAACGTCAGATGTTGCGCTGTTTAAGTAACGCTGAGCTGTCATTGCTGATACGTTAGTATTTACTGTAATAGACATAAATAGATCTCCTAAGGGATAGTTCAATGGTGGTTGGTCTCATCCTCCGAACCAGCCATTGTTTCTCACATATATTTAAAAGCGTATCTCTATGCACTTTGTAGACTCTCACCTCTACAAAATACATCATGAGATAGCCTAAGTTTAATTTTATAAAGTAAGCCAGACTTACTTATAACCTGTTGGGATAGAACTTTGCAGATAGCTTAGCTCTCATTCTCACAAGTGTTTACTATGCTGATTAGCCCAACAGGCCTAATGCTGCATTTGGTGCCTGCTTAGCTTGAGCAAGGATAGACGAGCTCGCTTGTTGCAGGATTTGAGATTTCGTCATTGCAGTGGTTTCTTTCGCAAAATCAACATCTTTGATTTGGCTGTTTGCTGCACTCGTATTCTCATTAATGTTTTCTAAGTTGTTGATAGCGTGACCAAAACGGTTTTGGAAAGCACCTAAGTCCGCACGATTTGAATCAACATATTGCATTGCTGAATCTAGAATCGCGACTGCTTTTTGTGAACCACCAACCGTCGTTACATCGATGCTCTTAACCGTATCAGTAACCTTGTTACCCATACCTAATTCGCTGCTTAGTGAGCCACTAAATGCAATGTCAGTTGCTTCAGCTGCTGCAAATACTTGCAGTTTGCCATCTTCTGTTACAGAAGCATTTACTGCACTGCTTTGACCATTGATGTAGGTTGCTACTTCTTCAATGTCATCGCCCGCTTTTGCATTAATGGTGATGTTTTGTTCTTGGCCATCTTTATCAACAAAGTTCATTGTTAATTCTGTGCTTTCTGCATCTACTTTCCAGTTTGCATCTTTACCTTCCGTCGCAGAGTAAGTGTGTCCACCCATTGCCGTTGTGTCAGAGCGCATATTGTTCAGAGTAAGCATTACCGCTTCACCTGAATCCGCACCGATTTGGAAAGATTTAGTGCCAAACTGACCGTTAAGTAAGCGAGAGCCACCGAACGATGTTGTTTCTGCAATACGGTTTAATTCGTCATTCAAAGCAACCACTTCTTCTTGAATTGCTACACGGTCAGCTGTTGTATTTGAACCGTTAGAAGATTGAAGTGATAAATCACGCATACGTTGAAGGATGTTCGTTGTTTCGTTCATCGCGCCTTCAGCAGTTTGCGCCATTGAGATACCATCATTTGCATTTCGAACTGCTACATCTAAACCACGAGTTTGAGATGTTAGACGGTTAGAAATTTGTAGACCCGCTGCATCATCTTTTGCACTGTTAATTTTAAAGCCAGAAGACAAACGCTCCATTGAGCTGTTTAAGTCATTCGTTGCGCTGTTTAGGTAACGCTGTGCTGTCATTGCTGATACGTTTGTGTTTACATTGATAGACATATTTTATTTCTCCACTTTGGTTCCGAATCACTCCGCTCCTGGACCGGAAACCGTATTATTCATCGTTGATACTTAACTTAACGACCTGACTTCAATTTACTTTAGAAAAACTTTTAATTTTTTTAAGTTTTTCTTTTTAAAGCATTTTCTGTTTATTCAGTCGTTCTGCTTTGTACTTAGGTTATCGCTCAAACTCGGAAACTCTTTAGGAGAAAATGCAAAAAAAATGAAATTAATTTAAATAAAGGGGGAAAAGTAAGAAAAAACGCTATAAATCAACAAAAACAGAACAAAGATCACTCAAACAACATACAGATAAACACATTACAAGCCACTATACGGTCTGTCGTGTTTTATATTGATATAAAAAAAGCCGAGGTAGTCCCCGGCTTTGGTATAGTGTGAGAGCACTATTACCTTAGAATTTTCTTTAATTAGCCAATATAATTAGCGTAACAGGCCAAGAGCAGCATTTGGCGCTTGCTTAGCTTGAGCTAAAATAGATGAACTTGCTTGCTGAAGGATTTGAGCTTTAGTCATCTCAGTGGTCTCTTTCGCAAAATCGACATCTTTAATTCGACTATTTGATGCTGATACATTTTCATTAATGTTATCTAGATTATTAATCGCATGGCTAAAGCGATTTTGGAATGCACCTAAACCCGCTCGATTCTCATCAACAAATTGCATTGCCGCATCAAGAACAGCAACTGCTTTTTGTGAGCCACCAACCGTTGTTACATCGATACTCTTAACGGTTTCAGCTTGTGCTGCACCCATGTTTAGTTCACTTGCTAGTGAGCCACCAAATTGCACTTCACCTTGCACTTTATCGTTCGACGTTACAATTTGTAGCTCGCCGTTCTCTGAGACAGAAGCATTAATAGAATCAGTCTGACCATTAATGTAAGTCGCTACTTGTTCAATGTCATCGCCCGTCTTGGCATTAATTGTCAGTTCTTTCTCTTCGCCCGCTTTATTAACAAACGAAACCGTTAATTCTGAATTTTCTGCATTAACACCCCAGTCAGCATCAAGCTTGGTTTCAGCTTTATAGCTTGTACCCCCCATTGATGCCGAGTCAGAACGCATATTATTTAGGCTTAGCATTACCGCTTCACCAGAATCAGCACCGATTTGGAATGATTTAGTACCAAACTGACCGTTAAGAAGACGTGAACCACCAAATGAAGTCGTTTCTGCAATTCGGTTTAACTCATCATTAAGCGCGCCAACTTCTTGTTGAATCGCTTCACGATCAGCTGAAGTATTTGAACCATTAGAAGACTGAAGCGATAAATCACGCATACGTTGTAAGATGTTTGTCGATTCGTTCATCGCACCTTCAGCTGTTTGTGCAATAGAAATACCATCATTTGCATTACGAACAGCAACATCTAAACCACGAGATTGAGAAGTTAAACGATTTGAAATTTGCAGGCCTGCTGCATCATCCTTCGCACTGTTAATTTTAAAGCCAGAAGATAGACGTTCCATTGATTGATTAACGCCATCCGTTGCATTGTTCAAGTAACGCTGAGCAGTCATTGCTGATACGTTAGTATTTACTGTAATCGACATAGTGGTATCTCCGTTTAGTTTTCCGATTGTTTTCCGTAGTTCGGAAAACTGAGCTTTATTATTTAGAACTAACAACGTTGCTATTAGTGCCTGATACTTAGCTTAGCGACGGTTAAAAATAAACCTTTATGCTTTTTTTTATAAAACAGATGATTACTTTATGAACTATGATCATGCTTCAAAGTTTTTTACAATTGACTAAAAAACAGCTAAAGTTTTCCCGATTTTGGTCAAGTATTAATCAGAACCTTGATACAAAAGGATATTGCTTACTTCTCCTTGGGTTTTATTTTGAGTTTGATGCCTCATTTCTTTATTTATTTCACTTTATTTTCTTTAGGCGAAAAAAAACCAGCTGTCATTGCTGGTTTTTAAATAGTTATATCTGTTGGTATAAGTTACCCAAGCAGTTTTAACGCAAGATCTGGTGCTTGTTTAGCTTGAGCGAGTACCGTTGAGCTTACTTGTTGTAAAATTTGCGCTTTCATCATCTCAACCGTTTCTTTCGCAAAATCCGTATCTTCAATACGACTGTTTGATGCCGAGATATTTTCATTAATATTATTTAAATTATTAATCGCATGACCAAAACGGTTTTGGAACGCACCTAATGTTGCACGTTCTTTATCAACAAATCCCATGGCGGCATCTAACGTTGCAATGGCTTTTTGAGAGCCACCTACCGTCGTTAAATCCAAATCATTCACGGTATCAAATACAGCACCACCAATAGCCAATTCCGCAGATAACGAACCACCAAAGGTCACCGCACTAGAAACTAAATCCCCTGCGGTAAATAACTGTAACTGACCTTTCTCATCAACAGATGCTTGAACGGTATCATTTTGCCCATTGATGTAGGTTGCCAATTCCTCAATATCGTCACCCGCTTTCGCTTCAATTGTGATTTCTTGAGCTTTACCATTTTCATCATTAAATGACATGGTAAGAGTCTGCCCACCTTCTGGTACTGTCCAACCTTTGTTTAGCTGGTTTTGAGAGGTGTAATGAAAGCCGCCCATAGCTAAGGTGTCAGAACGCATACTACCAAGCGTTAATTGCACCGCTTCACCCGCATTAGCACCAATCTGAAAGGTTGATGTTCCAAATTGACCATTCAATAAACGGCGACCACCAAAAGAGGTAGTTTCTGCAATACGATTTAATTCATCATTTAAAGCATCCGCTTCTTCTTGTATTGCCTGGCGATCTTGTAAAGAGTTAGAGCCATTTGATGACTGCAGTGCTAAATCACGCATACGTTGAAGAATGTTGGTGCTTTCATTCATTGCTCCTTCTGCAGTTTGGGCAATAGAAATACCATCATTAGCATTACGAACCGCCACATCCAAACCACTCATTTGTGATTTTAAACGGTTTGATATCTGCAAACCTGCCGCATCATCCTTCGCACTATTAATTCGACTTCCTGAAGAAAGACGCTCCATAGACTGGTTTAGATGCTCCGTCGCTTGATTTAAATATCGCTGTGCCGTCATGGCAGACACATTGGTGTTTACTGTCACTGTCATAATGACCTCTTAATTAAAATAGCTATTCGTTGATATAGAAAAATAGACTCTTATAAGGCTTTATCGGCGCTGAAAAAATAAACTTAAGAGGAAAAACAAAAAGAAAGAGACAGGAAAAAGCGAAGAGAATACTAGAGGGATACATAGAAAAGGGTAGCCCCAATTAAGGGGCATAAAGCTAGGCTGGTTTTTTATGAGGAGATCTGTGAGAAGAACACAAAAAACCAGTTACCTGAAGCTTGCCAACAATCAAATGAACAAGAGGATGATGAGAGATGAGAGCACCTCTTGTTCACTAAGATGACTGTTGTTAGTTACTCAATTACTGCAGTAAAGTTAGTGCAGCGTTTGGTAACTGTTTCGCTTGAGCAAGAATAGAAGTACTAGACTGCTGAAGGATTTGTGCTTTTGTCATGTTTGTTGTTTCTTTAGCAAAATCAGTATCTTTGATTCGGCTGTTAGAAGCAGACACATTCTCTTGAATGTTTGACAAGTTGTTGATGCTGTGGCCTAAACGGTTTTGTTTAGCACCTAAATCAGCACGCTCACGGTCAATGTAAGCAAGAGCTGAATCGATAACACCGATAGATACTTGAGCATCACCAACAGACGTTACATCTAGTTTATCAACCGTTGCTTTAATACCAGCACCGCCAGCTAAACCTAACTCAGAAGCAAGGTTACCAGACACCGCTAACTCACCTTGGATAGATGGTTCAGCAACAAACAGTTGAAGTTTACCTTCATCACCAACAGATGCAGAGATCTTGTCTGATTGACCATTGATGTACGTTGCTAGCTCTTCAATATCGTCACCAGCTTTAGCGTTGATATCAATAGAAACTGCTTCACCTTTTTGAGTTGTGAACTCTAGTTTCATGTCACTTTTGCCAGCTTCTACATTCCAAGACGCGCTTTTGCCGTTCTCAGAAACGAAACGTTGACCACCCATGCGGCTATCATCAGCACGTACAGAGGTTAATTCGATTAGAATTGCTTCACCCGCGTTTGCACCAATTTGGAATGCTGATTCACCGAATGTACCGTTCAGTAGGCGACGACCACCGAATGATGTTGTTTCTGCAATACGGTTTAATTCATCAGATAACGCATGCACTTCTTCTTGAATAGAAGCACGGTCTTGGTCTGAGTTAGAGCCGTTTGCTGCTTGGATTGATAAATCACGCATACGTTGAAGGATGTTTGTCGATTCGTTCATCGCACCTTCAGCCGTTTGAGCGATAGAGATACCATCGTTCGCGTTACGCATAGCAACATCAAGACCACGAGTCTGAGCTGTTAAGCGGTTAGAAATCTGTAGACCAGCAGCGTCATCTTTTGCGCTGTTGATCTTAGTACCTGAAGACAAACGCTCCATTGAATTGTTTAAATCGTTTGTTGCGTTATTTAGGTAACGCTGCGCAGTCATCGCAGATACGTTAGTATTTACATTTACAGCCATCGTTGCTCTCCTTTGGCTTCGCTTTCGCGAAAACTCATTTCTGCTCTATTCAGAAATATTTAAAATTCATATCAGCCACAATTGGCCAATAGTTATTAAGTGTCATGTAATTTACATATCAAATCTCATGCCAAGATGAGAAAAACATGCACATTAATGACTGACATACAAAAGCAAAGTCATTAACTCTACTTTGCAACTGCTATGCCACTATTTACCATTGGCAAACTGTGAGCGTCTCAGTCATAGTTATTAATTAGCATAAGGTGTGCCAGTTTTTTAAATAAAAACTCAAATACAATGAAAAATAAATTAAATATATAAATAACAACAACTTAAAAAATTACATTCGTTATTTATTGTCTCTTTTTATAGAAAAAACCAAGACTAAAAAATAATGTTGCCGCTTGATTAGCAATAGCTATTGCCGCTTTTTTTCACCTTTGCCTCAATCAATAAATGACTATTTGCCAGCTACTACAAAGCGGCAAAAAAACAAACGATGCGGCAAAGCCTTTCCTATGCAATATATTGATAATTCAATTAGTTACAGTCATAAAAAAAGCCTAGCACGACTGCTAAGCTCTCTTTTTATTCAATGGCGGTATTTACACGTAATTAAATAAAGTAATGTCTTTTACTTTACCAAACGCTTGTTGAGATGCTTGAAGCGCACGAGTATTTTCATTAAATTCGATGACCGCTTGCGCATAGTCTAAGTCTTCAATAGAACTTAATGATTTAGAAATAGTTAAATCAAAATCTTGATGCTGCATCTCTTGTTGATCTAGCGTATTTTGTCTCGTACCAACTTCTGCTCGCGCTTGGCTTAAATGAATGAATGCCGCGTGAAATTCATCCGTTACTTGATGCAATTCTGCCGTTGTTGAGGCATCAGACACATCATTTAATGCTAATTCTTGTGCTCTTTTGAACGAATCAAAAATACTAATGGTCTTTTTCGGCTCTAAGGTGATGGTATCACCCGCTTTTAATTGACCACGGATTTGAATATCAACCCCTTCGTATTTAATGCCCTCAGAAGGGTCAAACTGGGCCGTTTTTACCGTACTGCCATCTTTTGATAGCTCATAGTTATACTGACCGTTAGCGGCTGCATTAAAAGTGATTTCATAAGTTGCAGGATCGGTGTAATTGGTATTAGTCGCTTTTGACAGCAAAAGCTCTGAACCTTCTTGCAGTGCGTACTGTGGATCATAATCTCCAAATGGATTTTTGATTTCAGTAAACAGCTTACTGCCAGAATCATTAACAGCAACTTCAATCGAACCTGATACTTTTAAATTACGTTGGTATTCATCTCCGGCATAAGCAACTGTCCCATCATTTGATCTAAAAAATGGTTGGGTTTTAGGCTTAGTTCCAGAGAAAAGGTAATTTCCTGATTCATCTAACATATTCGTTAGGTTTAAGAAATTATCTGCTAATCCTTTTACGTCCTGAGCATGAGCATAACGGTCTTCTGGTGCAAGAGAGCCGTTAATCATTTCCATTACACTGCGCTTTGCATCATCGGCAAACTGCTCCGCATTGGCAATCGCCACTTCATGACGCTCTAAGCGGTTGCGAGCAAGAATAATGGTATCGCTGTATTGACGTAGTTCTTCTTTCTTTTGCGTTAGGTTTTGAGCGTATAACGCAGCAACGGGGTCGTCTCCTGCCGTTAATAGCTTTTTACCTGACGCTAATTGTGCGCTGTTTTGATGCACTTTGGCTTCTTGGCGCGAAATATCATTCTGAACTGATTGGTAATTATGAAAGCTTGAAATACGAGTTAACATATTGAATGCCTCCTAGTTACGAAAGTTGCAAGATTGAGTTAAACGTTTCGTCTGCCGCTTTCATAATACGAGAAGAAGCCATATACGCTTGTTGGAACTTCATCATATTTGCCGCTTCTTCATCTAAGTTTACGCCAGCAACAGAAGCGACACGACTTTGTGCTGCTTCGTTTTCTACACGAGAAACTTCAGATAAACGAGACGCTGTTGCTTTTTTCAGGCCAATTTCAGTATTTACGTTTTCGTATAGGTCAATCACCGTTGAACGGCCTTCGTCCATCACTTTACGTGTCTGTAAGCCTTGCATTAACAATAAGTTACCGTTATCACCTTCAGATGGAACTAAGTTCGCTGCAAATTTATCATTTGCTGCTGCACCACCTGTTAATTCAAACGTAGTTCCACCAACAGTTACTGGGCCTTTTGGTGGGTATGTTTGAGGTTCAAGTAACATTTTTCCTTTCATATCTAATACAGCAAACTGATTTGCTGCTGGAGAGATAACGACTTGGAATTCTTTTAATGCGCCTGATTGCAGAACTTTAAATTTTGCATTACCTGTCGCAAAAGTGGCAGAGCTTGCGTAGCTTTGTGCAGCAATTTTCTCAGCTTCATTCATCTCAAGCTTAATTTCACCAGCCGCAATACGAGTTGGGCGAAGTAATACACGCTCACCGGCACTTAGTGGTTCACGAATTTCAACTCGCATACCGTCTAAGAAAAAGGTCGATGGGTTACCGGTTGGGTCTAAGCGTTGTACTTCACCTGTTGGTCGGGTCACTGTATATTGGCTACCATCGTATTTTAGTGCGTAATCGCCTGCTTTTAGTAAGCTGATATCATCAATAAATACGCCTACTTCAGCAGAAGAACCACCTTGTACAATGGCACGGCTACGTGCTGCTTGTTCTGAGTTCACATCAGAGAAAATATTAGCACCAATCTGGCCACGCAAATCAATAGCTTGGCTTTGTAAACGGTTAACTTCACTGCTGAAGCCCACTGCTACACGGCCTAATTCATCCATGATTGTTGGGATAGTGCTATCACGCAATTCAAACAGTGCCGATAATTTACCGCCAATGCTGTCATGCTGAATCGCTTTCATGCCTTTACCTTCAACCATTGCTAGTCGACGCTGTAATGGGTCAGGAGTACCTGCGATCATTTTCAGTTCACTTGCATTTGTGCCAGACACAAGCATGTGTCCACCACCGATTAATACATTGAATGAATTCTCGTTGTCACGCCTAGTGATCGTTACTTTTGTATATTGAGATAGCTCTTTAATTAACTTTTCATGACGGTCCATTAGGTCATTGTGCGGACCTGGGGTCTTAACCATCATTTTGTTAATGTCTTTTAACTCTAGAGCAATACCATTCATACGCTCTACCGTTAGATCCATCTTTTTATTTACGTCTGCATTTTGCTGACGTACGTTCTCATAAAAATCATTTAAGCTTTGCGAAACAAGGCGTGATTTCTCAAGGACTACTTTACGTGCACCGATTTCGTTAGGGCTATCGGCAAGTGTTTTTACTGAATCAAACCAATCATTAATGTTTTCTGGAATACGCTTTGCGCCAATAGACGACATCATATTCGTTAGAACATCAAGATTTGCCTCTGTATCCATAGAGTAATTTAAATTGGTTGTCGATAGATTCAATTCGTTTGTAGCAAACTGATCAAACGAACGTCGCACAGCGGCTACATGCACGCCTGCGCCATATTTTGAGCCAGCAACCCAAAGAGGCATATCTGTTTCTTGAACTACCGATTGACGACTGAAGCCTTCAGTATTAACGTTGTTAATATTGTGACTGGTCGTATTCAGTTGACGCTGCGCCGTAAGCACACCTTGTGTACCTAGATTTAGCAGATCAAGTCCCATGTTGCCTCCAAAAAAACTCTATAAAAGATGCGATAAAAATTTCCTAACGAATCTAATATAGCAATCAGTGTGCCAACTTTTAAACTCTTTACTTTCAATAAGATAACTAAAAACACAGACTTAAAACTTTATCTTTGCCACTAAAACTCTGTATTTATTGCCTTTCTTTGCCTCTTTTGGTTTTTAAGCGGCAATAAAACAAAAAATCCTGCCGCTTAGCCAGTCAATATGGCTAAGATGCAGGATTTTAATGGTTTAATTTTTTAGTTACGTTTATTTAGTTAAGCTTTCTACGGTCTTCATTACACTCATTACTTTATCGGTATAATTTGGATCCGTTGCATAACCAGCACTGTGGATCCCTTTAATAAAGCTTTCTGAACTTTCTGTTTGCTGTAGCGCTCGCTCATAACGTGGGTTTTGATTTAAGAATCGAACAAAATCACTAAAGCTCTCTTCATAGTTATCGTATGAACGGAAAGCGGCATTTTCAGTAACGGCAATATTATCGTGATACTCCAAGGTATTCTTAGCGATCTTATCACCTTGCCAACTTCTGTCTGCTTTGATATTAAATAAGTTATGACTTGAATCGACTGAGTTTTGAATCACTTTCTTACCCCAGCCGGTTTCTAATGCCGCTTGAGCGATCAAGACATTCGAATCAATACCCAGTGCTTTTGCTGCTTTCTCTGCGTATGGTTTCATGGTTTCAACGAATTGCTGAGGTGAATCAAATTTCTGAGGCTGCTGTGCCGGTCTTACCGCTAAGGCTTTTTCTAATTGAGCGACAGACCCTGATTCTGTTTGTGATGCTTTCTTGGCTTCAGACATTGCCGGGTATTGATAATCAACTGGCAAACGCAATGTTTCGTCGGTTGCCGCTTTGCGCATTGCCATACGCGCATCTTGCTCTAAATTCTTGCCGTTATGTACAGGTGGCTCTTGATTCATTGATGCACTAAGTTGAGCAACAATCATGTCTGCTAAGCCTAATGACCCTTTTTTCGACAACTCAGTTGCCATTTGATCATCACGCATTTGCTCAAAGAACTGTTGATTATCACTGCTCATCATGTCTGACTTGAATGAATCATTGGCATTACGCATTGATTTAAAAAGCATTTGTGTGAAGATTGATTCAAACTGCTCAGCCGCCGCACGCAGCGCTTTGTCTTGGCTTTCTTGATCGCCACTCACCGCACTTTTACGTAATTTATCTAGACCACCCACATCATGGATAAAGCCTACGTCTGTCATGTTTACTGAATTATTCATCTTTACACTTACTCTTTTAATCAGGGTAATAAAGTTACGGTCTCTACGTTACTAATACAGCAAATTTAATGCCAAAAAAAACGCACTCCCTAAGAAGTGCGTTTATTGTCTTTATTTAACAAGCAACTATTAGATGATAATTAATTGCCCTTCAATGGCACCCGCTTGTTTCAATGCTTGTAGAATCGCCATTAAATCTGATGGTGCAGCACCAACCTCATTCACAGCTCGAACCAAATCATCAAGAGTCAGCCCCGGCTCAAACTTAAACATCTTTCCTTGTTCTTCCGTTACTTCAATATCAGAATCAGGAACAACAACCGTTTGACCGTCACTAAAAGGACCTGGTTGACTCACTTGTAAGTTTTCTTTAATTGCAACCGTCATACCCCCGTGGGTTACCGCTGCGGCTTTCAATTTCACGTGTTTACCAACAACAATAGTGCCAGTACGAGAGTTAACAATGATTTTTGCAGAGCCATCTGCAGGGTCAAAATCTACGTTTTCAACTGCAGATAAAAAAGCAACTCGCTGACTAATATCACGAGGAGCACGCACACGGACTGAGGTTGCATCAACCGCTGACGCCATGTTCGGACCTAAAAAGTTATTTACCGCATCAGCCATACGTTGAGCAGTAGTAAAATCAGACTCTAATAAGTTAAAGGTAATGAAATCACCACGACCAAACGGAGACGGGATCTCACGTTCAACCATTGCACCACCAGAGATACGACCTACGGTTGGGTTATTACCCACCAATTTTGAACCATCTGCACCTTCAGCACTAAAACCACTTACAATTAAGTTACCTTGTGCAATTGCGTAGGTTTTACCGTCCAAACCTTTCAAGAAGGTTTGTAGCAAAGTACCACCACGTAAGCTTTTCGCTGAACCAACAGAAGAGACAGTAACATCAACTACTTGGCCTTGTTTTGAAAAGGCTGGCAACGTTGCGGTTACCATTACTGCCGCAACATTTTTTGTTTTTGGTTTTGTACCAGGTGGTAATTGAATACCAAAGTTTTGCAGCATGGCATTAAAGCTTTGATCGGTAAATGGTGTTGATTCACCAGTACCCGGTAAGCCTGAGACCAGACCATAGCCGATTAATTGGTTACTACGAACCCCAGCAACTTCTGCTACGTCTTTAATACGTGCCGCTTGTGCTGTAGAGATACTTAGGCATAACCAAGTAAAAATTAAGGTAACTAGGTTTTTATTCACGTCAAAACTCCAACGATTCGTCATTATTACAGTGCTACATTAAAGAATCGTGCCAAGAATCCAGGTTCTTGCATATCTTGTTGATCACCCGTACCTGAATATTGGATACGAGCATTTGAAATTCGTGTTGATGCGATAGTGTTATCAAATCCAATATCTTCAGGTCTGATGGTTCCGCTTAATCGAATGTACTCATCACCCGTATTCAGTGTTAGCCACTTTTCACCACGGATCAGCAAGTTACCATTTGATAATACTTCAATCACTTCAACCGTAATTGACCCACTTAAACTGTTGCTTTGGTTGGCTGATGTATTTCCTGTGAAATTATTGTCATTTGATAATTCATAAGAGAAGTTATATTGGCCGCCCATCTGCAATTCTTGTCCACCAACTTGCAGCGGGTCCATGCTTGAATCATTCGATTTTGATAATTCTGCATCGGCACTTTTTGCCGCTTTGGTATTTTCAGCCAAAGTAACCGTAACAATGTCACCTAACCCACGTGGTTTTGTGTCATCGTACATATCTTGTGCATGATCAACATTAAACAGAGATCCAGTTGCTGCCGCATAATGCTCTGGTTTTTCTTTAGGATGAATTGGAGCCCAAGCAGGATCACCTGATATAGGATCATTACGGCCACGCAGTGTATCAATAATGCCGCCGCCCTCTTCTTTTGCTTTATCTCCCTCAACTGCATCAACATTGGTTGTCGCAGAAGTGACTTCGCTCTCTTGTAAGTTTGGATTTTGCACCAATAATGATTCACAGCCAGTTAAAGCAGTTAGCATTAATAAACAAAGAAGACGTTTCATCCTAATCACCAATTACAGTTGTTGGTTAACAAAGCTTGCCATCTTATCAACAGCAGAAATTACTTTTGAGTTCATTTCGTAAACACGTTGCGCTTCGATCATGTTTACTAGCTCTTCAGTTACGTTTACGTTTGATGCTTCAAGCATAGATTGGCGAATGGCTCCTAAACCTTCTAGACCTGGTGTTCCTTCTTGCGGATCACCACTTGCGCCTGTTGGTAAGTAAAGGTTTTGTCCTACTGGCTCTAGACCACCTGGGTTAATAAAATCAACCGTTGTAATTTGACCAATCACTTGGTTATCTTGCTGACCACGTAAACGAACAGAAACTTCACCATCCGTACCTACCGTTACATTAATTGCATCTTCAGGAACGATAATTTCTGGTTCTAAACGGTAGCCAGCGCCTGTTGTTACGATTGCACCTTCATCGTTCAGTGTAAATTGACCATTACGAGAGTAACCAATGTTGCCGTCAGGCATAGTCACTTGGAAAAAGCCTTTACCTTCGATCATCATGTCCATACCGTTTGATGTGGTTTGAGCATTACCGTTAGTGAATACTTTTTGAGTTGCCACAACTTTAGAACCAGCACCTAGCATTAAGCCAGTTGGTAACTCAGTATTTTGAGTTGATTGAGCACCAGCTTGGTTTACATTTTGGTAAAACAGATCTTCAAATACGGCACGGCTCTTTTTAAAGCCAACCGTTGAGGCATTCGCCAAGTTGTTTGAGATAGTAGCAATGTTTGTTTGCTGTGCGTCTAAACCTGTTTTACTTACCCATAATGCTGGATTCATTGTGTGTTCCTCTAAATTTTTTAATGTATTAAGTTAATCAAAGTTAATTATTCAATTAACCCATACGTAATAATGAGTCTGATGCTTTATCCATTTCTTCAGCGGTACTCATCATCTTGACTTGCATTTCGAATTGACGTTGCAAATCAATTAAATTGGTCATTTCACCTACGGCATTAACGTTACTGCCTTCTAATGCACCTTTTAATACAGTGACACTAGCATCCGCTTGGAATGCATTATTAGGATTTTTCGAACGGAACAAACCATTCGTGTCTTTAAATAAATCACGATTATCGGTTTTTACTAATTTAATACGGTCAACTTCTGCCATCGCTTCTGCTGGTGCACCTTGCTCAAGAACAGAGATAGTGCCGTCTTTAGCAATTTGAATTTTTGAGATAGGAAGCGGCAAAGTGATTGGCGCGTCATTTTCACCTAGTACTAGATGACCGCTGCCATTCATTAATAAACCTGTTTCATCAATTTTTAGATTACCGGCACGAGTCAAACCTTCACGGCCCGTGTTGTCCATCACTGAAATCCAGCCATCGCCTTCAATCGTTAAATCTAAATCACGACCTGTTGTAATCACAGAGCCTTGAGAAAAACTGCTTCCTGGACGCTCAGTCATATTGAACACACGAGTAGGCAAACCTTCACCATACGCTTGCATTGAACGCGCTTGCTCTAAATCGGCACGAAAACCAGTCGTACTTACGTTGGCAAGGTTGTTTGAACGCAGCTGCATAGCTTGCATGTTTTGCTTTGCGCCACTCATGGCTAAAAATAATGCGCGATCCATAATGAACTCCAATAATCTATCTGAAGTTATAATAGCAATGAGTGTGCCAACTTTTATTTTCTATATTTTTCAACAAATTAAATATATAACAGGATGATTTTATGAATATAAGAGATTCAAAGAGGAAAGACTTAGGGGAGGAGAGGCAAATAATTTGGGTAAAAAATTGCCGTCAATATTGACGGCAATTCGATAACAACAATCTCGTTTAGATTAACGAATTTGCAGAATATTTTGTTGCAGTTGGTTGTGTACATCCAGTGAACGTGAGTTCGCTTGGAAGTTACGTTGTGCAGAAATCAAATCAACCAGTTCTTGTGTCATATCAACGTTTGATTGCTCAAGCGTACCACTTTTAATGTCACCAAATGAGCCTTGGTTTGCTTCGCCCCAAATAACACCACCAGACGATTGAGTCGTAGACCATTGAGTACCACCATTTTGAGCAAGGCCTTGTTGGTTTGTTACACGAGCCATTGCTACGCGACCTAATGTTACATCTTTGCCGTTTGAGTATGAACCAATGATATTGCCTTTGGCATCAATATCTACTTTTGCTAAGTAACCCGTGGTTGCGCCATCTTCACTAAAGCGACGCATTTCAAATGGTGCTGAGAATTGGGTTGGTTCATCAAAATTGATCGTTAGCGTTTGTGATGGATCTGAACCATTAAGATCCATACCATTCTCACCAAATGTTGTGGTTTGAATTGGATTTCCGGCATTAATACTTTGTGTTGAACCATCATTATTAAAGGCAATTGAATGACCTGAATGGCCTGTAGCCGTGGCAACATCACCACCATTAATATTAATAGCCTTTTCACCACTCGCATCCGTTGCTGAATAGAACACATTCCAACGGTTTGGTTGTACCGCATCTTTAACGTAGTAAGACGTTAGCTTGTACGATTGACCTAATGAGTCATAAATCGTTGATGACGTAGCTTTGTTGTATGTATCAGGATCATTCATATCAAATAAAGCAACGTCTTTTGATGGCGCTCCTGATGGTAAGTTCATGCCAATTTCAATGTTATCACTGCGTTTTGGCGTACCAAATTGATCAGGGATACTCATAGGCTTTGCTTCATAAGACCCAACAGTACCCGTTTCTTCATCTACACTATAACCTAATAAAAACTCATCATTTGAGTTAGTAATAAAGTTATCTTTATCTAGGTGGAATGCTCCATTACGTGTTAATTCGTTTGTACCCGGTTGCATACGATCTTTTGCTACCGCAAAGAAACCTTGACCCGCTATACGTAAATCCATTGGGTTGTTCGTATAAACACTTGAACCTTCATGAAATTGTTGTGCTATTTTCGTCGTTTGTGCACCACCACCTGTTGTGGTTTTTGCATTTGAGAATAACGATGTTGAATACACATCACCAAACTCAGCACGAGACTCTTTAAAGCCAAAAGTATTTGCATTGGCAAGGTTATTTGATGTTGTGTTTAAGTCTTTTTGAGCAGCGGCTAGACCACTTAATGCTACGTATGACATTTGATATCTCCTATCTAGCTACGCTTATGTTTTCCAATTCCATTAACGATCAGGGTTAATGAGGAATGTTAATGGAATTGGCATAGCTCTATGAATGAATTGGTTTAGTTTTGACACTAACGGAGTATTCAGGCAGCAACAATGCTGCACTGAATATTCGCCCTTTACGCCTTACCTACTTCTAGCACTTCCGCTAATTTCATAGGTGAGGTGAAACCAGCAAGATTTAGCAGAACATTGCCATCGCCTTTGCCTAGAAGAACACTGTTGACGTTAGCGTATGTTGATACGCCAAACTCTTGGTTGTTCCCATCAAGCACACCAGCTGCTTTAATATTATAGCGGCCAGCTGGCATTGCATTGCCTTTGTCATCTTTGCCGTCCCACTCAACTCGAGTGTCGCCTGCCGGTTTAGCGCCTACATCTAAAGTGCGAATTAATTGACCTTGTTCATTTTCTACACGAACCATTAGGTTATTAATCGCTTGTGGCAATTTAACCATTGCCGCCATGCCTTTATCTGCTTCTTTTAAGCCTTTAGCGCCCGGTACTAGAACATCACGACCAACAAGCGAAGACGCTTGTAATGCTTGGTTAGATGTCATAGATGAATTCAAGCTATCAAACTGTGTATTCATCTTGCCGATACCATCGACGGTTGCAAATGATGCCATTTGCGCAATCATCTGGTCGTTTTCAACCGGCTTAAACGGGTCTTGTTGAGACAATTGTTTGGTTAATAATGAAAGGAAGTCTTCTTGCTTCAGTTCATTTTTACCACCTGTTGTTTTTTCAGGTTTATTTGCCTCTTGAAGACTTTTAAGCTGGTCCATGTAGGACAAGCCGTTTTGACCAACGTTATTGATTCCAGTCATAGCTACCTCCTATCCTTATTGACCCATTCGCAGAGTACTCTGCAACATTTGTTTACTTGCATCTGCCACTTGAACATTCGTTTGGTATGAACGAGAAGCCGAAATCATGTTTGCCATTTCTTCCATTACATTAACGTTTGGCTTAAAAATGTAGCCATCGTCATTTGCCATAGGGTGATCAGGGTTATATTCAGCACGTAGCGGTTTTTGGCTTTCAACAATACCAAGAACTTTTACAGGTACTGTATGTTCTTGTTTGTATTTAGCTTTACTCAATTCCGCACCAAAGACAGCTTGACGAGCCTTGTAAGTTTCAGCAGCAGAACTACTAACACTGTCGGCATTTGCCATGTTACTTGAAGTGGTGTTAAGACGAACTGACTCTGCACTCATTGCAGAACCCGTAACGTTGAAAACATTAAATAAGCTCATCTCTATTCCCCTTTAATTGCTTTGGTTAGGTTTTTGAATTTACTACCTAAAAACTCTAATGATGCTTGATGACGAAGTTGGTTTTGCATAAATAAATTACGCTCCAAATCCACATCTACCGTGTTGCCATCACCTGTATCTGGTTGAGTTGGTACACGGTATTGAATTTCCCCTGCCACTCGTGTTGAGGCATTAATGTGCCGACCATCTGTACGGCTAAGACCCATGCTTGCCTTTGATGTTGCCGACTGTAATGCTTTTTGAAAATCCATTCCTTTTGCTTTATAGCCAGGTGTATTCGCCTGAGCGATGTTCGTCGCTAGCATTTCTGCGCGCTCTGAACGAACACCAACAGTATGCTGATGAATACCTAATGCGTTATCAAAAGAAATTGCCATTTCAAACCCTCCACAAGAACTGACTAGCAGTATATAATTTCTATAATGCAACCTGTATGCCAACTTTTCAATTCACAGAGCAGATTGACGATACTACAGATAAATAATTAGCAATATTTACGCCAACTATAGATTACAGATACAAAAAAAGCGACCTAAGTCGCTTTTTGTTTAATAATTATTCAAATGACATTACTTTAGTTTGTAAATAATACCTGGGTTACAACGAACCATTTCGAATTTATCAGTCAAACCAGTTAATGACTCAGAAGCACCCAGTAATAAATACCCACCAGGGTTAAGACTTGCCGCCATTTGGTTTAAAACTTTAGATTTCATCTCTGGTGAGAAGTAGATAAGTACGTTACGACAGAAGATAATGTCAAATTTACCAAGTAAGCTATAGCTGTCCATTAGGTTTTGTGGACGGAAATTTACCATTCGCTTAATTTTATCGTTAATTTTCATTTTTCCATCACCAGCGTCTTCAAAAAATGCGCGACGACGCTCTGGTGACAAACCACGGCTTAACGCCAAGTTATCATAGACACCCGCTTTACAGTTTTCTAGCATTGACGGTGAAATATCGGTCGCGGTAATACTGATGTTTGGAAGGAAACCCGGTTTACGCGCTTGAATCTCAGCAATGGTCATCCCCATTGAATACGGTTCTTGGCCTGATGAACTTGCCGCTGACCATATTTTTAATGGGCGACGATTTGCCGCTAATTCTGGCAATAGTTTTTCAGACAATACTGTAAATGGGTAGCCATCTCTAAACCATAACGTTTCATTGGTTGTCATGGCATCGACCGCTGCAACACGTAACTCACGGTTACTACCTGAGATCACTTGCTTTAATAAATCAGATAATGAAGCTAATGAAAACTTAGCAACTAAAGGACTCAGTCGGCTTCTCACTAAATATTGCTTACTGTCACCAAGGACAATACCACATTGAGATTCAAGAAAACGGCTAAAATCACGATACTCTTGTTCGTTGATAGTTATAGTTGTCATTAACGCTTTTACTTCCAAATAAAAAATGAATTGCCGCTTAATATTACTACGACAATAGGATTTAGCTTATTACTTTATGCTGTTTATTTTTCAACAGCCCTTTTCACGGCCGCACCTAACTCATCAGGATTAAATTTAGCTATGAATTGGTTTGCACCAACACGTTCTACCATTGCTTGGTTAAATACGCCACTCAATGAAGTATGTAGTATAACATGTAAGTCTTTAAGTGCTGGTTCACGACGAATTTCAGCCGTTAATGTGTAACCATCCATCTCTGGCATTTCAACATCAGAAATAACTAAGCCAATTTGCTCATATACACTGCCAGCATTTGCCATTTCAACCAATTTGTTCAACGCTTCTTTGCCATCTTTCACCATAATGGTTTCAAAACCAATAGATTCAACAGCACGTTGCACTTGTTTACGGGCAACACTTGAATCATCAGCGATAAGTACTCTACGAACAACCTCTTGACTCATCGCCGTCATTTCTTCTACCAATTCTTCGTTCATCGTTTCATCGACAGGCGCAATTTCCGCTAAGATTTTTTCTACATCTAAAATCTCAACCAACTCATCATCAATGTTAGTTACTGCAGTTAGGTAGTTTGCACGACCAGTGCCTTGTGGCGGCGGCAAAATTGCTTCCCAGTGCATATTTACAATACGCTCAACAGACTTAACAAGGAAACCTTGAATAGTACGGTTGAATTCGGAAATAATAATAAAACATTTATCAATTTCGGTAGTCGCACGACCACCGGTAGCAAGACTTAAATCAATAACAGAAATAGTTTGACCACGAATATGAGCAATCCCTTTTACTAAAGGGTTTAAATTAGGCATTGAAGTCAGCTTAGGACACTGTAATACTTCTTTTACTTTAAATACGTTAATACCATAACGTTGGCGTCCCATAAGACGAAAAGTAAGTAGCTCTAAACGGTTTTGCCCTACAAGTTGTGTGCGCTGATTCACCGAATCCAGTATGCCTGTCATATCTGACTCCATCTTGTGCCATTATTAATGAACCGTGAGCCTAACATAAACCCATTAAGAACACGATGTACCATATGGCATTTTATAATAAATTTTTGATGATAAAAAAAACAAAGGGTAACCCAATAGATTTTTATCGACTTGTGAGCCTTATCGGCATATTTGTAAGTTTCTTTAGTGTGAATGTTCATGCTGCCACAGATGAGCAACTAAAGGCAATCAAACAGGCTGCAGAATCTTTCATTGAACAGCAAATAGATACTCCTAAAAATGGAACTCTGCAAGTAGAAGCGGTTCGAGTTGATAGTCGTATTCACGCAACTGACTGCCCTACCCCTTTAACAACCAGCTTACCAGGTAAACTCAATACGAGTGGAAATACCTCAGTGTTAGTTGAGTGCCCAGAAGACGATTGGAAAGTCTATGTTCCGGTTAAATCAGAGCTTATGATGCCATTAGTTACCGCTATCACCTCCCTATCGCGCGGACACTCGATTTCGCCTCAAGATTTAACATTAACGCTCGTTGGCAGTCGAGTATACCGCCGCGGAGGTTATATAAATCAAGACGATATCATTGGTGCGCGCATAAAACGCAGCGTTCGAGCGGGTGAAGTTGTCGAAAAAAACGACATCTGCATGGTATGCCGCAATGACAGTGTTATAATTAAAGCAGTAAAAGGCGAATTAAGCATTCTCACTAAAGGCACAGCACTCAGTGATGGTGTACTCGGTGAAAAAGTAAATGTAGAAAATGACAAATCAAAACGCATTGTTAGCGGTATTGTTACTGCCGTAGGTGAAGTGAGTATTCGTTTTTAACAAATAATCACTTTTATTTTCTAAACTATCTGCAAACAATGCCGATATGTTTTTTGTGGCACTATTTATGCTTAGTTTTTCCACAACTGAAAATAATGAAAAAAGCGTCAAAAATATTCATTATTTGCTTAAGTTATTTTTTTGACAGCCGATAGATAGATTAGAGAAATGTATTAACCCGGCTAAAAGGCTTGAATATATGACAAGTATTGACCAACTACGTGCTAGCCAAGCAATGGCAACATTACGTAATCACGCTCGTGTTGATTCTGGTGATAAGTCACCTGTAAATTCAACACCTGCAATGTCTGCGAAAATGGATGCGGTTTCTTTAAGTAACCAAGGTAAAGAGATTGGCCAAATGCACCAACAACTAGCAACTGAACCTTCATTTAACGAAGATAAAGTTGCCGCAATTAAAGCAGCTATCGCAAATGGCTCTTATTCTGTTGATCCTGAGCGCCTAGCAGACAACATAATTAAATTTGAAGATGAATTAGCCGGCCTATAATAACCTAGGCTGGTTACTTATCTAGCGCTAACCTAATAAATATTGAGAGAATATGGCTCAAACATTAACTGAATTATTGGATCTACAACGCAGTGTTGCTTTGTCTCTTTCGACGGTATTACATCGAGAGAAGCATGCTATCGCAAGTAGAAAACCAGCTGAAATGGAAGGTATTGCTCACGACAAACTTGGCTTACTAAACCAACTGCGCCAATATGATCAGCTATTAGGAAGCCATGCAGAAAGACAGCTCCTCTCTGAGGACAATGCACTAACAGAAAAAGTGACGGAAATTAAATCCATCATTCATGACTGTAAAGAAGAAAACGCCGTCAATGGTGAAGCGCTTCAACGCGCACAATTAAGCTTCAATAAATTAAATAACCTTATGCAGCAAAGCCGTGGAAAGAATGGCATGACTTATACAGCAGAAGGCCAAACTCGCAATATCACTACGTTAGGTACTAACGTAAAAGCGTAACGTTTTAGCTATTCCCAATGCATATTATTGATGTCTACAGTGTTTTTTATATAACACTGTTGCACCTATTATTGTTCTATCCTTTATTTCTACTAAACTTCCTTTCCTTTTTATTTCCCCATGCTTTCTATCCTTATCATTTCTTATTCAAATTTACTCCTTAAGTTCTAAACAT
>NZ_JARACR010000032.1:0-41893 GCF_028765505.1 Aliivibrio sp. A6
GACTCAATAATTAATACTGATTTGTTACATAAATAAATTTGTGTAGCCACTCAGTTCATTGATAGTTGCTTACCCATAAATGGATAATGCTATTTTGACTATCAATCCATAAGTGCCCACACAGATTGCTAAGGTCTAATTATTAAAGAGCTCAAAGCTAAGTTTTCACTTTGCTTTGCGTGAAGTGTCATCTAAATTACTAAAAGTAAGCTGCAAGCAACTTTTGAAGACTCCGTTCGCGTCAATGTTTCACTTCTTGCTGTACATAACCATTATTAGAAATGGTTTATTGTGACAACGGGAGCGGATTATAGACTTTTAATAACGAGTTGCAAGGCCTTTTTAAACATAAAAAATCGAATGATTAAAAAACAAGCAAGAACCTCACTTAAGACCACTTTTATTGTTCCCACTCTTTCCTCATTCTCTTTATTACACTCTCAGGGACATTATGAATACTTTTAAATTGTCCTTTACACACTTCTATATGTAATTCGGCATTATACTTCTTAGCTATCTTTCTATATGCATCCATTTCCCATTGTTTCACAAAAGTATTCGCGACCACTACGCTTTTTCCATGATATAAATTAAATTCACACTGCGACTGACACCATTGATGAGCTGAACTTAATAAAGTACCGTCAAAACAATATAAATCTTCTTCATTAACAAAAAACTGATCCGCTTCAAGATGCACCAATCCCAACGTTTGCGCTAATGTTGATTTACCACTTCCAGGTAAGCCTCTTAGTAAGCGTAACTCGAGTTTCTCCATCATTTAGTCTGCCCTTTCATTAAGTTCTCTTTTACAAATTCAGTAAACACTTTTAAACGCGAAGGCATATATTTATTCTGAGCATATTGCATGGCTATTACGCCATGATAATTCCCTTTGATTTTCCAATCAGAAAGTACAGGGACAACATCTTTATTTTCCAATGCATCTTTAATCACAAAATCAGGGAAAATACCGATCCCAAAGCCATCTTTAACGCCATTTAATCTCATTTGTGAATGATTGACAGCATAGCGCCCAGTAACAGCGATAACATGGCTTTCTTCAGCTTTTACAAATTCCCAAATATGATCTGTTGTCGTTTCACCTAAATAGAGACAGTCATGATGAGTAAGATCATGTGGGTTGAGTGGCAATCCTCTCTCTTCTATATAAGAGGGACTAGCACATAAGCTTAGATTGACCTTTCCTATCTCTTTCATGATCAAACCTTCTGTTGGTTTATCGGTTAAACGAAAAACCACATCAATGCCTTGAGCTATCATATCAATATCGCCATCTGACGCTCTTAGCTTAAGTTGGATTTTAGGGTACTTAGTCAAAAAAGGCGTAACGAGCGGTTGAAGCACAATAGTTAAAAATGCCTTTGGTGCTGCCACCGTTAAACTTCCAGATGGAACGATATGTTCAGAACTAGAGATATCAATCGCTTGCTGTGCAGCTTCCACCATAATGACGGATTGCTGATATATTTTTTTACCCGATTCAGTAATCAATAAACTGCGGGTTGTACGCTCAAAGAGTTTAACTGATAACGCATTTTCTAATCGAGTAATTAATTTACTCAATGCAGAAGGAGTTACTCCTAACTTCTTAGCAGCAGCAGTAAAACTACCTTCATTAACAACTACTATATATGTTGCTAAGTCTGGTAATAAAGTAATAAGTTTATTTGTGACCATGATTCACTAATGCTTTTCCATTTTTAGGGATAATAGTCGTAATTGATTTGAATTAGAATCTATTTATCATAACTAAAAGAAGGGAACACAATGTCTTCTGCATTCTACACACAAATACAAAACCAAATTGAAGAAGTAAAAAACGAAGGTCTATATAAATCAGAACGTATTATTACTTCAGCTCAAAAAGCATCTGTTTCTATTTCTACTGGTCAAGAAGTTCTAAATTTCTGTGCAAACAATTACTTAGGTTTAGCTAACCACCCTGCTCTAATTGAAGCAGCAAAAAATGGTATGGATGAGCACGGCTTTGGTATGGCATCAGTTCGTTTTATCTGCGGCACTCAAGACTCACATAAAGTACTGGAAGAGAAACTATCTACTTTCTTAGGTAAAGAAGACACCATTCTTTACACATCATGTTTTGATGCTAATGCAGGTTTATTTGAAACGATTTTAGGCGCAGAAGATGCAATCATCTCTGATGCTTTAAACCACGCATCAATCATTGATGGTGTCCGCCTTTGTAAAGCAATGCGTTTCCGTTACGCAAATAACAATATGGCTGAATTAGAAGAACAATTAATCGCAGCAAAAGAAGCCGGTGCGCGTCATACACTTATCGTTACAGATGGTGTGTTCTCAATGGACGGCGTAGTTGCTAATCTTCCTGCTATCTGTGACTTAGCTGATAAGTACGAAGCACTTGTTATGGTTGATGACTCTCACGCAGTTGGCTTTATGGGTGAAAACGGTGCTGGTACTCATGAGCATCACGACGTTATTGACCGCATCGATATCATTACTGGTACGCTAGGTAAAGCAATGGGTGGCGCATCAGGTGGTTATACTTCTGGTAAAAAAGAAGTGATTGACTGGTTACGTCAACGCTCTCGTCCTTACCTATTCTCAAACTCTGTTGCTCCTGCGATTGTTTCTGCTTCTATTCGAGTTCTTGATTTACTGGCTGAGTCTAGTGATTTACGTACAAGCTTATGGGAAAACTCTGCTCATTTCCGTACTCGCATGGAAGCCGCAGGTTTCACTATGGGTGGTGCTGACCACGCCATCATCCCAATCATGCTTGGTGACGCAAAAGTCGCTGTTGAGTTCGCAGAGCGTGCATTAGAAAAAGGCATTTACGTTGTTGCTTTCTCTTTCCCAGTAGTGCCTAAAGGTCAAGCTCGTATTCGTACACAAATGTCAGCGGCTCATTCTCGTGAGCAGTTAGATCGCGCAATTGATGCCTTTATCCAAGTGGGTAAAGACATGGAGATCATCAAATAATGAAAATTAAAGCACTTTCAAAACTAAAACCTGAAGAAGGCATCTGGATGACCGAGGTTGAGAAACCTGAAATGGGTCATAACGATCTTCTTATCCGCATTAAGAAAACCGCAATTTGTGGTACTGATGTACATATCTACAACTGGGATGAATGGTCACAAAAAACCATTCCTGTTCCTATGGTTGTAGGTCACGAATACGTAGGTGAAGTGGTTGGTATTGGCCAAGAAGTCCGTGGTTTTAACATTGGCGACCGTGTTTCTGGTGAAGGTCACATCACTTGCGGTCATTGCCGTAACTGTCGTGGCGGTCGCACGCACTTGTGCCGTAATACAACAGGTGTAGGTGTTAACCGTACTGGTGCATTCTCTGAGTTCTTAGTGATTCCTGCATTCAATGCATTTAAGATCCCTGCTGGAATTTCTGATGACCTAGCATCTATCTTTGACCCATTTGGTAACGCGGTTCACACTGCTCTATCATTTGACTTAGTAGGTGAAGACGTTCTTATCACAGGCGCTGGTCCAATTGGCATCATGGCTGCTGCAGTTGCTAAACACGTTGGTGCTCGTCACGTTGTAATTACTGATGTAAACGAATACCGCTTAGATCTTGCTAAAAAGATGGGCGTAACACGTGCAGTAAACGTAATGAACGAGAAGCTTGAAGATGTAATGTCAGATCTTGGCATGACAGAAGGCTTTGATGTTGGTTTAGAAATGTCTGGCGTTCCATCGGCATTCAACAGCATGCTAACTAACATGAACCATGGCGGTAAAATATCTCTATTAGGTATTCCACCATCAGACATGGCGGTAGATTGGAACCAAGTGATCTTTAAAGGCTTGGTAATTAAAGGCATCTATGGTCGAGAAATGTTTGAAACGTGGTACAAGATGGCAAGCTTGATCCAATCAGGTTTAGATCTAACCCCAATCATTACTCATCACTACAAAATTGACGACTTCCAAGCAGGCTTTGATATGATGCGCTCTGGTATGTCAGGTAAAGTTATTCTAGATTGGGAATAATCATTCTCATTTAAAATGAACTATAATAAGGCTAAACTTCGGTTTGGCCTTTTTTATTTTCATTTTTAGAGAATTATTTCACATGCCACAATTAGATATCCATGGTTATCATGTCCATGTTTACTTTGACGAAAGTAATATTGACTATGCCATCGCATTAACCGAAAGCTTACACAAAAAGTATGGCTATGAGTTAGGACGTATTAATAAAAAACCAGTAGGACCGCATCCGGTATGGAGTCGACAGATTTCATTTAGACAAGAGAATTATGATGACGTGTTAGCGTATTTAACACAACATCAAAACGAATTGAGTATTCTTATCCACCCACTAACAGATGATGAATATCTTGATCACACTCAATCAGCTGTTTGGCTAGGTACACCTCTTAATCTTGATATCAGTATATTCACAAAAAAATAAAGGTAAGAGCAAAAAAATGGCCTCAATATTTTATTGAAGCCATTTTATGTTCAAACAGTTAATCTAGCCGTAATGTTAACGGTATTTGTAATCAATCCAACCGTATGTGAATTTCCACTGGTTGCCATTTGACCAAAACACTTCTGATTGTTGTGCACATTGGCTTCCACTATTCACAAAACCAACACCATAGAAATCAGTTTTATTAATAGCACACAAAGCTTGTCCGTTATCTGTTACAACTTGCTCACCTTTTTGTTCTGGAGAGTAAAGAGATAACCATTCAAATTCATTGATAGAAGAGGCGACATTCACTTTATCACCATTTGGTAAGCGATAAGAGATCTCCTCACCACCAGTACAGCGATATTGTGCATCATCCACTGCTTCAACGTAACCATGCAAGGTCGTTGAGCCAGTTTCTGTCGTATACTCAAAGCGACACAGGTACGGATCATCACCATGGATCGGCATTTTCGCCAACATCATGCGCTCTTGATTACTAAGACCTTCTGGTGTGAATTGCTCTGAATGAGCAAACCAGCCTTGTGGCATATCAGAAAGCGTCATAAAATAGTCATCAAGTGGATACATGTGTGATTCACTACGGTGCTTACGCTTACCTAGGCTGATATCCGCATATTGGTAGGCATCATTTTCAGGTTTGTAGAAACCATGAATGTTGTCATCCATGTAAGGCATATCACCTTTACGAATGTGGTAGTTCGCTACCATGGTCATCAGTGGCTGCCATCCGTTACCACCATTCGCAAAGCTGGTATTGTGACTATATGATTTACCATCAAATCCATGACCAAATTCATGCGCAATGATACCCCACTGACCGTAGTAGTGGCTATAGAACATCCACGTATCCACCCCTGTGATAGCTGCTGAACCCAGACCGCCACCCATTGAAGTGATACCAACATTCACATATGGACGTTTTAACATACTTTGGTAGTAGTACTTATAATCTTCGTCGGTGAAATAGCCACCCACTTCATCTACCTGACCAGCGTACGAGTGCATGTTATAGCCCATGATATCTTCAAAGTTAAACCACACGTGTTTAAATTCATCAGACGAGACAAGGTGAGCAAAGTTGGTCATGATAATCAACCATTCACGGGCATACAGACCATTCATGTCACGCCATTGATGATCGGCGGTGCCAGCAAAACGGATTTCCCACGATGGCTTTAAGCGAGACAATTTCTGCGCAAAAGTATCAGTGCTTGAGCTAAAGCGGTGTTCAAATAGATCCTTAACTTCAATATTACTAGCAAATAAATCAGAAAGGTCAAACACACCATCATTGTTAGCGCTGTTAAATTGGTGATTTGGACCAAATGCTGATAATGGAAGCACTACTTGGGCATAAGCAGGTAAACGGTCAATTGTTCCTAGCTTAAACCACTTATTTACACCATTAAGTTTTAGCTCTGGTGATATATCACGAAGTTCTTTAGCTGCATAGTTAGTAATTTGAACTGTGTTGTTATCTAATAATTTTGTTTGTACTAATGAATTAATATTAACAGAACGCAATTCACGATTTGTTAATATCTCATGAGCTTCATCATTACCCAGCACCTGAGTTACTGACGTTGGCATCAGTTGATCAAATTTAATTGTATCTTGTTCAATGCTATCACCAGATATAAACGTGATTTCATTGTTCAATAAATGATTAATTGAAATTCGCTCACTAGTAGCAGTCACCATCTCATTGTTTGAGAAGTGAATATCTTTCAAATTAGAAATTACTTTGCCATCGAGTGCTTTAATGGTTTTTTGTGGTTCACCAAACTCAAACTCATTTTGGACAAATGCTTCTGCATCATGCCATTCAATGCGATTGCTATAGGTAACGACTAGTGTATTGTTATCTAAGTCAATCTTTTGTACGTTAAGTGACACCACTTTTTCAGCAGCTAACTCAACACCATCGACTAACGCTTGCTCTACTTTCGTTAAATCATAAATAAAGTAGCCGCGATCCGCTGTAGAAACAATAAGATGATCACCAATCGTGTGCATTTGCACTTTACGATTACTGTACTTACCTTCAAAAGTCAGGAAACCGGCACGTTTAGCATAATTAGGATTATCAAGCGTTAAGTCTTTCTGACGATACACAGAAATACGTGTTTGTGCATCGGTTACAAAGACATAATCCGTTGTTGCCGCAGAGGCTTGAGCGTGAATAAGCCCATTCGTGCCAGACCACGAACCTGTACCTGAACCTAAAGAAACAACTAATTCGTTGTTATTTTCTAAGTCAAAAATATCAACACGGTTTGACGAAAGAGAAGAAACATATAAACGACCGTCTGTAATCGATATTTCGTTAATACGGTTGTATGCTTGATAGCCTCGAGGAGTATCAATACCTTCGATGCGGCCAATGATTTCTTTCGTGTTGATGTCCAAAATAGTAACAAACGCTGGGTTTGTATCTTGTGTTACAAATAATTTATCTTGGTAACGCTCAACGGCTGTGATTGCAAGAGTTTCAACGCCTAATTGTTCTGCAGTAATAAATGTGCCATTACTAAAGTACTGTTGAGTGGTTTCAAAATCATTCACTTTACAAGATGTTGTTTCAAGGGCTACATGAGTTGCACCATTGGCATCAACAGTACCATCTGGGTAATATTCCATTAAGCAGCCGTTGCCGTAATCGTAGTTACCAAAGTGCTTATTAACGACAACCATTCCGCCTTCATACCATGTTAATTCCCAGTCGTCATCAATGAAATCGAACACATTACGGAATGCGGTTTCATCAAGGAAAGGTCTAGGCATGTCAAAGAAAATATAGTTGTCATCAGTGATGTAGTATTTCTCTCCATTCACTTCAATTTTTCGCTTACCATTTTCAATAATGACATTATTTGCATCTGATGCATAAACATGTAATTCATCGATTTTATTTATGATATTTTGATGTATCGCTTCAGAAGTCGATTTAAAGTCGGTTTGCTCTACATCATTACTTGTAGCATAAGAATTTACTGATAATAGTGATGCTATTACAGCTGGTAAATATTTAATTTTCATAACAGTCTCAATAAAATAAATCATTTCACAAATGAATATGACGGCACTTTAACGGAACGAATGCACATATACTAGCTCGCGTATGTGATCTTCATTCAATAAATAGATCTTTGAGTGATGAATTATTTTGATTGTTACCATGAAGAAATTTTATAGAGATTAGGTTGCATTAAATATTACGAATCAGTTAGTTACCATAAAACATACACAAATACGAGAATACCAATGAGTAATGAGCGAATAAGAGCGACGATGGTATATTTAGGTAGTAATAAAGAAAGAGGCAAAATTGAAAGCCGTGGCAGATGATGATCAGCAATTAACTTAATCAATAATAACCACTCTGAAAAATGTTTAGAATTCTAGCAGCCATTGACATTTAAAAAGTAGCAATAGCTGCGTGATACTAGGTAGTGTCGTACTTCGAAGTTAAATTCGGGTTTATTTTGCTTTATAAATTGAAAATTCCTTTGCCAATTTATACTCAGACCATGCGGTCTCTCCCATTGCTTCAAGATAGGCTTGTTTTGCTGCAATAAACGCGCTTTTATCACTCATTGTTTTCGTTGAAAAAATTTTAAATTTATAGCTGCTTCGCGGTGTTTGTCCAATAATACCTTTATAGATCGTTTCATCTTCTGCTACTTTAACGACGACACCAATAACGCCAGATGAAGGATGTGCAGTGTTGAAATACTTGCCCTTTGCCGATTCAGCTTTACGCTCATTTTTATAATTTGCCCAATTATAATTAGCTTTCATTAACGCAACTTTTCGTAATACATGCGTAGGATGAGTACAAGCTATAAATTTGTGCAAATGAATGGTAGAACCAGTTTTCACAAATTCTTTCTTTACCACAAAATTAGACTTATCTTCTGCTTCAATCATGAGTATTTGCTTTGGTTTTCTTTTGAATTCAAACCAGGTATCTTTAAATTCAGCTTGGCAGCCATCCATTGCTTTCTGAATTAATTGATCGCAAATTTCACGCATTTCAAATTTAGATAATGGTGTTGTTGTTAATGTTTTACTTGGTATAAAGCTTTTAATATCTGCATCTTTTGTTTTTAAGTAAGTATCTAATACCTCACCTATTGCATTTAATTCCGCAAGGAATGCACCAAGATCATCAAAATTAACGTTATATAAACTGCGAGAAAAATTATGTGAGCGGTAGCATGATTTGCTTTCATGTCGTTCAAAATGGCTATTAACGTAAGGAGTACCATTAACCATTGACAATTTTAATTGAATATTTGGATGTAGACCTTTAAATGCAGATTTAGCAGTAAACGTTTTTACCTTACGAGCCGCGTCTGCTGTTTCATATTCATCTTGCTCAACAAGTTCAGCAATTGACCACGCCGCTTCAATAATCGCCTCTGAACGTGCATCTACGTCATCTTCTTCATTATCAAAATCAGCATAATAAGCTTTACTATAATAAGGTTGTCCTTTACGAGCGAATCGAACTTGTGCAAATTCCATGCGACGACGTTTAGTTGATTGCCCATCATTCCAATTTATTCCAATAGGGATCCAATATTCAGTCCCCGCTATATCTACTGGCTTAACTCTTAATAACAAATTTTCTTCGATATATGTCTTTTTGCCACGTACGACAAGAAAAGTACTGTAATCCAGTCGGGGAGATAAGGGATGGTACATAGTAAAGCCTCTGAACACATTGGAATAAACAAATCACACTAAATAAAAAGACTTGAAGAAAGCGCTTTTTATTACATTGTTATCTGTTTTTTATTATATCACCGTTTTAATTACTAATTCAATTCACTTATAACAATATAAAAAAAGGCATAAAAATGATCTTATGCCTTTCCCCCTTTATTATATTTAAGAAGTTAGCTTAGAACGTATTACGTTATATATCCCCTCACCACTTTCTAATTCAATAGGAGACCCCATCAGTAATTCAATCGATTCACTTACGTGCTTTACAGCCCAAATTGTAAAAGTTCCTTTTTCTATCGCTTGAGTCACTTCACTGTTTAACATTAAGTTTTGAATATTAGATTGAGGAATAATCACACCTTGATTAGGCTGTAATCCTTTGATTTTGCAGACTTGATAAAAACCCTCAATTTTTTCATTCACTCCACCAATTGGCTGTGCTTCACCAAACTGATTCATAGAGCCTGTAATTGCAATATCTTGACGAATTGGTTTTTCAGAAAAAGCTGAGATAATAGAACAAAACTCAGCCATTGATGCGCTGTCACCATCAACACCACCATAAGACTGCTCAAATGCAAGGCAGGTTTTTAATGGGATTCTTTTTTCATTGCCAAATAATGAAGATAAGTAAGCACTAAGAATAAACACTCCTTTTGAGTGAATACTTCCACCAAGCTCTACTTTTCTTTCAATATCAAAAACTTCACCTTTACCAAAAGAGGTTGTTGCCGTGATTCTATTTGGCATACCGAATTGATGATTTGATGTCGATAATACAGATAATGCATTGACCTGCCCAACAACTCCTCCATCCGTTTCCATTAAAGTTGCACCATTAATAAAGCTTTGCATTACCCCGTCTTGTACTCGATTCACTCGATGTTCTTTATTCGCTAATGCTTGTTCTACATGCTTTAAACGGATCATATTTGAATTAGCTGTCTTCGCTATATAGTTGGTTTCTTTTAATAAATTAGAAATATCAGCAGAATGTAGAGAAAGTCGATTCTGATCCCCAGCTTGACGAGAACTGTATTCTATAATTCGTTCTATTGCCTTTTTATCACATTGCAGCATTTTTCCATCATGAACAATACTTGAAATAAACTGAGCATAATGAAACTCCGAAGCCTCAGTTCTTGGCATATCGTCTTCAAAGTCCGCAGTCACTTTAAACAGTTCACTAAATTCTGAATCATAATGCTGAAGTAATTGGTAAGTTTGATAATCACCAAATAAAATTATTTTTACATTGAGCGGAATAGGCTCTGGTTCTAAAGAAACCGTACCAGAAAGTGTCACTTCTTTTTCAAGAGAACTCAGGTTTAAGTTTTGAGAGCGTAACGCCCGTTTTAACCCATCCCAAACATACGGTCTCTCAAGCACTTTCACTGCATCCATAAGCAATACACCCCCATTTGCTTTATGGAGACTCCCAGCTCGAATTAAAGAATAATCGGTAAAGACCGTTCCTTTAAATGTTGCATTTTCGATATAGCCAAATAAATTATGATAACTCGGGCTCTCTTCTACAATGAGTGGAAACTGTTCATCTTTTTGGCTAACAAGTAAATTAATCTGATATCTTCTTGGTAATTTTTTCTCTAGCGATGCATACGCTAACTCAGCATCTTCTTTGCCTTCTTGAAGGAACACATCAAAATTTTCTAATATGTCTTTTTCCATCTCTTTAAGATGTTGGGCAATGATTTTTGATTCATTATATTTACTTTTAATTGCTTCAAAGTTAACCGTTAATACTTGAGAAACAACATCTTCATTGAGCTTTTCAATCTTATCGGAATATTTGTCTTCCCACTCAGTCAACTGACGAACAAGGCTCCGTAATTTAATTTCTAACTCATCAATAATAGACTCAAGCTGACGCTGCTCTTGCCTATCTAACGCATCAAACGTTTCTTCTGTATGAAGTTCCTCACCGTTCATTGCGATAAATTGATAATCACCTTGTGTAGTCACTACAAGGCTAATCCCTTTACTTTTTGCTTCTTTAGTTAATGTACCAAGCAAAGATTCTTGTTTATCAACCAATTGATTCTTTAATGTTCCGGTTCTGGTGTAATAAAGCTCATTATCAAAAGCTAATGGGATCGCTTTTACCAATTTTAAGGTTATCTTTTCAATTTCTTTTTTAAAGCTTAACCCAGTTCCAATCGGTAATTTTAGTACTTTAGGGGTTCGAGTATCATCAAAATTAGTAACATAACACCAATCATATACTCCATTACCTGCTGGGTTATGACGTTTAAGATAGCGTAATACCATGGTGCGTTTACCAAGGCCATTTTGACCGACAGCGTAAATATTATAGCCCCGATCGGGAATAGACATCGCAAACTCAACGGCTTGTTGCGCTCTGTCTTGCCCTACAATTTCATCAATGGGTGTAATATATTTTGTTGATTTACAAGTATTTTCATCAAGACTTGCAGAACGATACACTTGCTTATGCGTGAGAGGTAAAGTTGACATAAGGCGACCTCTTATTTTGTTATAGTTCTCATCAGTATAGATTGAAAAAAATAACAATTAAGTGACCTAGAGTTAAATATTTGAAAAATTTATGGTTTTCACCAAGCGAGGCGATTAAAAATGAGATGAAATTATCACTATTACAAAACGCCAAATACGACAAAGCACGCCACTAAGCGCTTACTTTTCAATAAATTGGAATTTTTAATCAGAAACAATCTCTTGGGGAGGATAAAAAGAGATTGGAGCGTACAGCGGGAATCGAACCCGCATCATCAGCTTGGAAGGCTGAGGTAATAGCCATTATACGATGTACGCACATCGTTGGAACGAGATAGATAATGCCACACTGAGCGCTGAGGTAAAGTTCTTTTTTCATTTCAATAAGTTAAACGGTGGATATTTGTTCAAATAACAATAAAAATCGAAGCTAGATCACAAAAAACCTATTCAAAAACTTATGCTGCTTTTGAATAGGGCTCTTTAAACCCTTTATATTTTTCTTTACGAGCAAAGCTGCCCTTCCCTTTTTTGGCTTTCATTACCCTTGTTGTAAATAATTGACTTGTAACAACGGCTTTTAAAGCATTATCTCTAATCGTGCCTCTGCCATGCTCATGTTCAGAAGCTGGCATCCCTTCTTTTCTATTCTTTTTCATAGTGTCTCGTTCTCTTTTATCTGTATAAATACCGAGCACATTCTCTTTTCTTTTACCTTTTAAGTCAAATTTGTTACTAATTTCTACTTTATCCTATTTGTTTTATTCATTTTGCTTTAGAATCCTTTCGCCTAAGCAAACGATTAACTCGATAATTCTTAGGCTCTTATTTCTTTTTCTGGTGGGAGCAGCAAATGACAACTTTAACAATTACTCGTCCTGATGATTGGCATTTACACTTACGTGATGGTGATGTATTAACTGACACTGTACGTGATTCTGGCCGTTATAATGGCCGCGCATTAATTATGCCAAACCTAGTTCCACCAGTAACAACGACTGAGCAAGCGCTTAGCTACCGTGACCGCATTCAAGCAGTAAACCCATCTGATACTTTTGCTCCAATTATGTCTTTATACTTAACTGAAAAGACCACATCAGATGAGATCCGCAAAGCGAAAGCAACGGGCCATATTGTTGCCGCTAAACTTTATCCAGCTGGCGCAACAACCAATTCAGATTCTGGGGTAAGTGACGTTAGCAAGGTTTACCCTGTATTAAAAACCATGCAAGAAGAAGGTATGCTTTTACTTATTCATGGAGAAGTAACAACACACGACGTTGATATTTTTGACCGTGAAAAAACCTTTCTTGATACTGTTCTTGCGCCTATCGTTAATGATTTCCCTGAGCTAAAAATTGTTCTTGAGCACATCACAACAAAAGATGCGGCAGACTTTGTTAAAAATGCAGGCCCTAACGTAGCGGCAACAATTACAGCTCACCATTTATTGTTCAACCGCAATCATATGTTAGTGGGTGGTATTAAGCCTCACTTCTACTGCTTACCAATTTTGAAGCGTAATACGCACCAGCAAGCTTTAGTTGAAGCAGCAACAAGCGGTAACCCTAAATTCTTTATTGGTACTGACTCTGCACCACACGCGAAAGACAAAAAAGAAGCGGCGTGCGGCTGTGCTGGCTCTTATACCGCGCATGCCTCAATTGAATTGTATGCTGAAGTATTTGAGAACGAAGGTAAATTAGAAAACCTTGAGGCATTTGCAAGCTTCAACGGTCCTGATTTTTACAACCTTCCTCGCAACACTGACTCGATTACTCTTGTAAAAGAAGCGTGGATCGCACCTGAAACAATGACGTTTGGTGATGACTTTGTTGTGCCAATTCGCGCTGGTGAAGCAATCGAATGGCTAGTTAAATAATTAAAATCTATTTAATTAAATAAAAATGGGATGCTAATTGGCATCCCATTTTTGTATCCAATTGAATCTAGAGGCTGTTTCTATGGCACACCGTGGCCTTTTGACTCAACCCATACGCGATACCATTGTTCACGAGTTAAATTAATACCCATTGCATCAACAGCCGCTCGCACACGTTCAATTTTACCAGAACCAATAATAGGTAGGGGCTTTGACGGTAACTTACGCACCCAAGCATAAATCACTTGGTCAATACTTTTCGCTCCAACTTCTTCTTTTAGCTCTTCAAGTACATTTCGGACACGAATCGCTTGCTCTGACTGACCAGAGAAAAGCTCTCCTCCCGCCAAACATGACCATGCCATAGGCTTAATACGGTTCATCTGTAATTGATCAAGCGTACCATCATGCGCCACTTCAAAATTAAGCGGGTTGATTTCAACTTGATTAGTCACTAATGGTTTATCCAGGCGTGATTGCAATAAATCAAAATGGCTTGGCGTGAAGTTAGACACACCAAAATGTTTAACCTTACCCTCTTTCTGGAGTTGATTAAACGTATCAGCTACTTCATCTGCATCCATTAATGCATCTAAACGGTGGATCAAGAGTACATCAATTTCAGAAATATTAAGGCGAGAAAGTGAATTATTTACTGAGTTAACAATATGTTCTTTTGAGGTATCGTAATGATTAATTTTTCTATTTGGAAAATCTGAAGTACATAAGTTAATATCACACTTAGTGATAATCTCTATTTGATCACGTACAGAAGGTTCTAAAGATAAAGCTTCTCCAAACAAATGTTCACATTGGTAACCGCCATAGATATCGGCGTGATCAACGGTTGTAATACCCAAATCAATGTGTTGCTTTAAGAAAGTTAACCGTTGTTGTGGCGTCATACCCCAATCACCAAGTCGCCAGTAACCCTGAACAAGTTCAGAGAATTCTGGACCTTGTGGTGCTATTGTTGTTTTATTAATCATCGTATTCTCCATAGTCTTTTTTTATAGTAAAAGGCAACCCACGGAGTTACAGTGATGGAGGTCTTAAATTCAACATAATGAGTGAATAATAGTATTAGATACTGCCGTTATATTAGCAGCCTTATCAATTGATCCCCCTTACAGGACGGCATCCTAATTAAAGGTAATTTATTTCCTCTCCAGTATTGCACTCCACATACTGTAAAAGTAGAATCGATAAACATTATTAAAGTAAGGTTTATGCCAGTATGATAAAGCGCCAATTCTACGCCTTATTACTTACATTCATTTCATTTAGTTCTGTTGCTAATATTGTAGCAACCCCTGAAAATGAAGATATTTGCCAGCAAAAATACGTTAAAGAAGTATTTGATAAACAAGTACAATACAGTAACTCTCAAAATAGCCCTCAGGTAAGACGTACTGCAGAGCGTCATATTGATCGTGCACGTGAAGTATACGGTGAGACAAGTAGTTTTTGCGCTGCACTAAACTATTTACAAAACGAAACATCAAATGGATTACAAGAAGATTTTCAACGCGCTAAAACTGGTGAATCTCAATTCAAATAACAAATAAACAAAGCATGAATTTAACCCTCATGCTTTGTTTTCATTAATGCCGCGATTATTGGTATTTTAATGGTCGAATGACCTCATCTAGCCCTTCTATTTTCATCGCTAAACACAATGCCATTAGCTCACCTAACTCTCCGTTAGGAAAACCATCTTTGCGCTCAAACCACAAAAGATATTCTTCAGGCAAGTCAATAAGCACACGGCCCGCATACTTACCAAAAGGCATTTTCACTTGAGTTAGTTTTAAGATCTGCTCTTTATTGAACATGTAAGCGCTCTTTGACAATTAAATGCAATAAGAAAGTTTCACGCTCAATGCTCATCCCTTTCTTATCACTGTTCATAATAATATCTTCATTATGTGCAATCGCTTCATGGATATTAATCCAAACGGGTTTCATGCCATTTCGGATTTCGTAGCTTTCATAGTTCGTCTCACCAAGCTCTTTATCCGCATCGCAGGTATAACAATATGAAATCATATGTAAAACATTACATTCGTGCTTATACCAAGGACGAAACTCTTCATAAATACCAAAGGGTTCAATGTTTGAAATATTTTTGGCACCCGTTTCTTCCTCTATTTCTCGAACCAAACCCGCAATGACATCTTCCCCGTCATCAATACCACCACCAGGTAGCGAGTAATCATGATAACGCTCAGTATATAAAAGAAGAATATCCTCCCCTTTTAATACAATGGCACGAGTCGCGTTACGTTGAAGAATTTTCTGATTATCTAAATGTTCTAGATCTGGATGCGTTGTAATATTTAAAATTCGCATAAAAACTGACAAGCCTACTTAAAAAATAACATGGCTATTATACGCATTTTGCTTTTTGTTGCAGCTATCAAATAATCTTAACGATTAACTTCATTTTTCAATGAAAGTGTAAAGAATGTGTAAATGTTGTGATAACCAACTACTTCTTTTGTTCATCCTTTCATATAATAGTGGTTTAAAATAATTACAAATCAAGGAAGTTTCAATTATGAAAACACTGAAAACATTGGTTATCGCTTCAACTCTTTTGGCTTCAACGTCTGTTTTAGCTCACACTTTTAACGAAGCAGATAAAGCGATTAAATACCGCCAAGCCGCATTTACCATGATTGCTGGTAACGTTAGTGAAATGGGCGAAATGGTCAAAGGAAAAACAGAGTGGAGCGATGCTATTTTTGCTAAACGTGCAAATCAACTGTCTGAACTTTCTCTTATGCCGCTTGATGCTTTTTATGTAGAAGGCTCAGATAAAGGTAAAACCAACGCACTGCCTAAAGTATGGACCAACTTTCCTGATTTTGAAGCTCGTCTAGCACAGTTTCAAGAAGACACAGCCTCTCTAGCAAGCATTGCTGATAAAGGCGACAAAGCAGCCATCCGTAAAGCATTTGGTAAAGCGGTTAAAAACTGTAAAGCTTGTCATTCTGATTACAAAGCAAAATAAGTAGTATTGAGTAATTAAAGGATATACATGAAAATCTGGGATAGCTTTATCCGAGTTTATCATTGGAGCCAAGTAATTTTACTTGGCTCACTTTGGTATACTGCGGAAGAAGGATTAATGGAATGGCATTTTACTCTTGCTTACCTATTAATGGCATTATTAAGCACAAGGATCTTATGGGGTATTATTGGCAGTGATACCGCTAGATTTACTCACTTTGTAACTTCGCCCAAAAAAGCCATCAACTACCTTACAGCGATAAAATCTGGAAAAGTATCACAGGCTGTAGGACACAACCCCGCTGGTGGTTACATGGTGTTAGGTCTTTTCTTTTTACTGGTACTTCAATTAACAACAGGTTTATTTAGTAATGATGATATTTTGTCAGAAGGGCCGTTAGCGTCTTTAGTAAGTTACGATACCAGCAGTCTATTAACCTCAATACATCATCAAATATTTAATGTTCTTCTTGGTTTTATTGGTTTACATATCATTGCCGTATTATTTTATCGCGTAAAAGGGGTAAATTTAATTACTCCCATGCTCACAGGGATTGCTAACGTGGTAGGAAATAGCCCAAAAATGAAAAATGTGGCTATTGCATGGGGGATTTTTACAATAATATCAGTATTGATCTACTTCCTTTGGGCTAACGAAGTGATAAGCTATCTTTTTTAAATAAAAGAGAACTATCAATGACTCGCTTCCTTGATTGGTGGAACACCCTATTAGAATTTAAAGAACACGATTGGGCACAAAATATAATCGTGATCTCTTTATTCAGTGCTTTTCTTTGGTTATCTTGGCGCATTATTATTCAACGCCTACACCACATGGCAACAAAAACTCAACTTCCTTGGGATGATGCTGTTATCACTGCAATTTCATCCCCTATAACTCTTGTTATTTGGTTATGGCCAGCGACAGCCTCACTAAAAATACTACTGACAACCCATACTCACTTTAGTACGACTTGGTTACCGGAGTTGCAAGTATTCATTCTTGTTTGGAGTTTTATTTGGTCTGCCCTCAGACTAACCACGCTTATAGAAAAAGAAGTCCTAACCAATCCTAAACACGATGAAACTACGGTTCTTGCCTTGGGTAAGGTCAGTCGCCTTATATTCATTTCATTAGGTCTACTTTCATTAATGCAGGGAATGGGATTAAGTCTCTCGGGCCTTTTAACTTTTGGTGGCGTTGGTGGCTTAGTTGTCGGTTTAGCAGCAAAAGATTTATTGTCTAATTTCTTTGGCGGAATGATGATCTACTTTGATCGTCCTTTTAAAGTTGGAGATTGGATACGCTCACCTGATCGTTCTCTAGAAGGAACCGTCGAGCGCATTGGGTGGCGTATGACAGTGATCAGGACCTTTGATAAACGCCCTCTTTATGTACCTAACTCCGTATTTAGTAATATTGTTGTTGAAAACCCATCAAGAATGCTTAATCGTCGTATCAAAGAAGACATTGGTATTCGCTACGATGACATTAATAATATTGGGTTTATTGTTAGTGATATAAAAACAATGCTACAAGAACATAATGATATCGATTCTAATCAAACATTAATCGTTAACTTTAATGGCTTTGGTTCCTCTTCACTTGATCTATTAGTTTACACCTTTACGAAAACAGTTAATTGGATTGAGTATCACGAAGTAAAACAAGATGTATTGATTAAGATTGGAGATATTATTGCTAAGTACGATGCTGAAATTGCATTCCCTACACAAACGGTAAAAATAGAACAACTGCCAATTAATGAGTAATTACATACAAATTAAGGTAATGATACCCATCAAAGTAAGTACCTAATCATTCTTATTTGAATTGGTATTACATAAAAAGCCATATAAATAAAAAGGGCATCAACTTTCGTTGATGCCCTTTTCTATACTTTAAACTTACGAAATCAACCAGTTAACACCGTATCTTCAGGGTATTTAACGCAAGATTTTTCTGGTCTTGCTAACATGTAGGCTAAGGTTAATGGTCCAATTCGACCAATGACCATTACGATAACCATAATGCATTTTCCTGTTTCTGATAACTCAGCCGTTAAACCCGCAGTTAAGCCTACCGTGGCAAAAGCTGAAATCACTTCAAACATAACCTTATCAAAACCAGCTTGCTCAGTGAGCATTAAAGTAAACATTGCAATGGATAATAACGAGCCACTAACCACAATAATAGCCAATGATTTCGTTACGATTGGCCAGCCAACGGTTCTTTTAAACATCACAACGTGCTTTTTCTGACGTAAAAAAGTCCATGTAGCAACAGTCGCTACCGTAATTGTCGATACTTTTAAACCACCACCCGTAGATGTTGAGCCAGCACCAATAAGCATGAGTATAATCATGATAAACAACGCTGGTTGAGTGAAATGCGTTAAATCCACACTGTTAAAGCCCGCAGTACGCGCACTAGCGGATTGAAAAAAAGCCGCGAGCCATTTATCACCTGCAGATAATGACGCTAGCGTACTCGGGTTGTTATATTCAAGCACATAGAAAAATAGAGTACCTACCAATAATAAGGTTGGTGTTGCAATGATCATTATTTTTGTATGCAGTTGTAGACGACTAAACCCTTTTGAACTGTTTTTAACTAAATCAACAATAACGGTAAAGCCAAGCCCTCCTCCAATAAACAAACATGACAGCGTAAATATAACAAGAGGATCACCAACATACCCCATTAAACTGTCCGAGAATAAAGAAAATCCTGCATTATTAAATGCTGAAATAGAGTGAAATGCTGCATAAAACAGTCCTTTAGCTAAGCCAAGATCAGGCACCCAGCGAAAAGAGAGGATTATCATGCCTATAAGCTCAGCAATTAATGCAAAACAAATAATACTTTTTATCAACTTACGTAAATTTACTTTTTTCTCTTGGCCTAATGCTTCTTTAGCTAATGCTTGTTGACGTAAGCTCAAACGTAAACCAAAGACATACAATAGAACGGCTGATAGTGTCATTTGCCCTAGACCGCCAATCTGCATCAGAAACATAAGTAGGATCTTACCACTGATAGTAAAGTGTGTACCTGTATCAACCACACCTAGTCCAGTTACACTGATTGCCGATGTCGCCGTAAATAAAGCGTCAACAAAACTTAAACCTGAAACAGAAAAAACAGGTAACGTCAGTAATATAGCCGAGGGTAATAAAATAGCCAAAAACGAAAAAAGTATAATCCTCGGTTCAGACCACTCTTTCGCTTTTTGGTTATTCTTTATCGGATATAAGCCTCGCTTAGGTATATAACTCATAAGCTTCTAATTTTTTTTGCTAATTTATCTTCAGGACCTACGATAATTAAAATATCACCGATCTCTAATATTTTGCTGTGTTCTGGAGCACTTTCAATCTCAGGACCACGCTTAAGCGCTAAAATCTTCACGTCTGACATTTGACAAAAATCAAGCTGACCTAAAGTTTTACCCATGTTCTGCCCTCCAATGACAATCTCTGTCATTGCTAAGCCACTGCCTAATTGATGGAACTCAAATACACGACGGTCTAACATTTTTCTTGCTACTCGGATCCCCATATCGCGCTCAGGAAGAATAATATGATCGGCACCAATTTTAGTGAGTATCTTTGCATGAAATTTATCATTCGCTTTTACCCAAACCGTTTTAACCCCTGCTTCTTTGAGTACCAAGGTCGTTAAAATACTTGCGTTAATATCAGAACCAATCGCAACCATTACCATGTCGTATTCATCAAGCTTTAATTCTGCAATGGTTTCTTCATTAGCACAATTTGCTACAACGGCCGTAGACACAAAATCGGTTGCTTTTTTTACTCGCTCTTCATTGATATCAATCGCTAATACTTGAGAGCCATATTGGTGTAATTCTTCACACACAGTTAATCCAAAACGGCCTAAACCAATCACTGCATATTGTTTATTCTCTGCTTTCATCTAATTTACTCACTCACATTATTACGATACAAAAAATGCGCTTTTCTGCATCATCCTCCTACCCATCATCAAGTTCAATCTAATTGAGGCACAGAAATAAAAAAACTTAATCCATGTATTAAAGCTAAGACTAACAAAAGGTTGCGATTGCTCCTTCACTTTCAACAAATTTAGTTATCAACACGAAAATTAATCAAGATTCTATAAGAAAATGTGACCTCAATCTCATGACACTATAAAATATAGGCATAAAATAGCCACATATCGAGAAAGATAATTCAACAAATTTAGTTACACCGATTTTATTTTTAATTTTTCAAACCGGAGACCTTATTATGGCTACCCCACACATTAATGCTCAAGCTGGTGATTTCGCAGAAACTGTTCTTATGCCTGGTGACCCACTTCGTGCAAAATTCATTGCTGAAAACTTCTTAGAAGACGTAAAGCAAGTATGTGATGTACGTAATATGTTTGGTTACACAGGTACATACAAAGGTAAAAAAGTATCGGTAATGGGTCACGGTATGGGTATTCCATCATGTTGTATCTATGTTCATGAACTTATCGCAGAATTTGGCGTGAAAAACGTAATTCGTGTTGGTAGCTGTGGCGCAGTACATGATGACGTTAAGTTAATGGACGTTGTTATAGGTATGGGTGCATCAACTGATTCTAAAGTAAACCGTATCCGCTTTAACAATCACGATTTCGCAGCAATCGCTGACTTTGGCCTTTTAGAAACAGCGGTAGGCCAAGCTCGTGAATTAAATGTTCCTGTTAAAGTAGGTAATGTTTTTTCTGCTGATCTTTTCTACTCACCAGAAGCTGATCTATTCGACAAAATGGAAAAATTAGGCATTTTAGGTGTTGATATGGAAGCAGCTGGCATTTATGGTGTAGCCGCTGACTTAGGCGCTAAAGCACTGACTATCCTAACCGTTTCTGATCACATCAAGCGTGGTGAGAAACTAAGTTCTGAAGACCGTCAAAAATCATTCAATGACATGATGACCGTTGCGCTAGAAACAGCAATCAAACTGTAATTATGCTGCGCCAGATAAACTCTGGCGCTCTCTATCTATAAGGGGTGTCTAGTGCCGACCGAAAAACTGCCGTTGGCTGCTAAAGGGTTACAACTCAATTTTTGTAAAACATTGGCGTGTGACAATTTTGGTGATAGCGATGAACAACATTATTTAGTTCAACGTACTAACCCTAAGCGACCGGCATTAGTTTGTCGGAAATGTGGCGCTTTTCCTCCCTTAATCAATAATAATGAAGTATTGAATGAACTGGCTCGTCAGCATACCGTTCAATCACACTCTTTGCCTTCCTGTAATAATTCAAATTGCGATCATTTTGGTCTTGATGTACTAACGCATCGAGAGCTTTATCACGCCTTTGGCTACAGTGGCGATCGTCAACGCTACCGCTGTAAAGCCTGTGCATCTACCTTTGTGGATAAATGGTCAGGAGAAAACCAAAAAAGCCCTATTCAGCAAAAGATTTTAGGTTTTTTATTTACTGGATATTCCGTACGTGAAATTTGCCGTCGATTGGATATAAACCCTAAAACCTTTTACGATCATATTAATCAAATAGCGAATCGCTGCCGTCGTCATATGTCTCTGTTTGATGCTCGATTACAGCACGACAGAACCGAAATTCAACTCGCTTCGAACGCGACCTCATTACAACCAATAAGTAACAATGGCGTATTTTGGTATGCCAGTGCTGAAATGAATTCAGGTTATGTTATTGCACAACATATTAATTACTCAGAATGTGATACACCTGGAACACAATCTGACCATGACCCTTTTCAGGATAATGCACAATTTTTACCAACCGCTTTTATTGGAGAAGCTAACTCTCAAAGCTCAGTGATGGAGCAATCTATTTTTAAGCGTGTTGATGCGAAGTATCAAGAAATACTAGCAAGAGCAAATGTAGAAGACCCTCTGGGAAACTACGTGTCTCTAAATTATCCATCTAAAGGGGCATTAATTAGACCTCCGTATACCTCCTATGCTCATTTTTTAGAGATCCAACAAGCCTTTGCTCATTGTGAATCTATTGAAATATATATGCCTCAGGAACCAATGTTGCGTTCGGCTGCAATGTCAGTATTTTTAAAGCGAATTACTGAAAACAGCATTGATTTATTATATGTAACCCAAGACGCTCAATTCCCACTAGAACAGAGTGGCGAAAAAATTGATATCCATCTAGTTGGTTGGTGGAGAGATCGCTGGGCTTTTACTGAATTTAATGGTTTACATAAAGGTATTTGCCACTTAAATGGGGCTGAAAATAATGAAGTCTATTGGCTAAAACGCGCATCGGCTAGCTCTGCTGCGGAATATCAAGAGCGTTTTTATACTCAGTTTACTTCGCTAGTGAATGAACCAAGACGTAAATTACGTCCTGCTAGCCTTCTTCCACTACTCGATATTTTCAGAGCGTGGCATAATCTCTGTCATCAGGATAAACTTGGCACTACGCCAGCACAAAAGCTTGGGTTGATATCTAAACCAATCACTCTTGCTGAATTATTAAGTTAGGAACACTTGCATGACCTTATTGCCTTCACAAGATCAAACTGAAAACACAGATATGCTAACTGAAATTGCGATTCTTTATTATCAAGAAGGTGCAACTCAAGAAGAAATATCGAAAAAATTTGGTTTATCTCGCGCAAAAGTAGGACGGATGCTAAGAAAAGCACGAGAAGAAGGCATCGTTGAAATTACGGTAAAATTTCACCCTGTCTACAGTGCACAACTAGAACAAAAATTAGTTGAGAAATTCAATCTAAAACGTGCCCTTATTTCATTAGATCAACCTAATACTAATGAACAACGTAAACAAGTGGCAGCTTTAGTCAGTTCATATTTAAACAATAACTTACAAGATGATATGGCGGTCGCTGTTGGTCAAGGCCAAAATGTAGCTGCAGTTGCTGATCACGCAGGTATTGTCTCTCATCGTAATGCTCGATTCGTTTCTGCTATTGGCGGCACTCATCGCAGCGGTGATATTATTAATGCTGACCATATTTGCCGTCGTTTAGCGAAAAAATACGGCGGCAGCAGTGAGACTCTTTATGCGCCTGCTTATGTGAATGATCCAAACCTTCGCTCAGCCTTTATGGAGCATACCACCATCAAAGAGACCTTAAACCAAGCCCGTAAAGCCGAGTTTGCTTTAGTAGGCATTGGTGATATGGATGAAAATAGCCATATGGTTAAACTAGGTTTTTTCACTCCTAAAGAGTTTGTGGAAGCACGATTAAACGATGGTATTGTCGGTGATATTGGTGGTTTTGATTTCTTTAAGTTAGATGGTACAAACGCAGATACGTTAATGCGTGGTCGTGTAATTGGACTTGAAATGGAAGATCTCCGTCAAATATCGAATGTTATTGCCATGGCCAGTGAAAGCCGTAAAGCACTCTCTATTATGGGAGCGTTAAGAACAGGTGTTATTGATGTTCTTGCTACCAGCGTTAGCTGCGCGATGGCATTATTAAACCTTGCTGAAAATGAATAAGAAAAAAACCTCTTTCCTTCCTTTTTAACTGGATCGCATATCCAGAAAATAGTTCGTGACTTCAATAGATTAGTGGATATATTGGGAGAATGAATAAGGAAGGATAGCTGTGAAAGAGTCTAAAAATAAGATCATTTCTAACCTAAAAGCACTAGAATTAATCGTCGGAGACGATACCTCAAATACACTGAAAGAAGCCAAGTACCAACTAGAACTCTCAGAAAAAATTCATTTTAAATATGGAGCAGCATACTCGAAATTAATTATTTCTATCGCTCATTGGCATTTAATGGATTATCAAGCCGGCTTTAAGTCTGCAAAAGAAGTCTTGCAGCTTCAGCAAGAACTTGAAAATGATAATTTACTTCCATTAATTTTGCATACTTTAGCCTTACATTCGTGGGGACAAGCAAAACTTTTCTCTGCACAACAATACTGGATAAAAGCATTAGAGCAATCTTCTCTTATTGGCAATCATGAAATTGAGATCGAAGCATTAATCGGCCTTGGTAATACTTGGCGTATGACAAACTGCCTTGAACAAGCAAATTCCACCCACAATGTTGCTGCGCAGCGTGCCAATTATTATCGTATGCCTCATTTAGAAGCCAAAGCTTATATCCTACAAGCTTGGGATAGTTACTTATTATGCGATTACCAAGCAATGCTGCCGATTTTATTCAAAGCAGAGAAGTTGCTAACAGATAATTCTAATTTAACTTGGAAAGCTGAAATCTACGACTTTCGAGGCCTTGCTTTTCTCGGTCTAGACGATCTTGATTCGGCACAGAAATATTGTAGTTTAGCCAATCAACTTGCGATTCAGCATGATCTTATATGGATGAAAGCTCACTCTGCCATTAGTTTAGCTCGGATCGCTTCAGCTCAATCTCATTTCACCTTAGCTTATCAGTTATTAACTGACGCGGAAGTCATCGCCCAGCAGTTTGACAAAGGGGAACTGCGCTCTCAAATTTGCCTTGAACAATCTAGGATCGCTGAACTGACTCAAAATTTTGAGCTCGCTCTATATTCTTACAAACGCTATCGTCAATATGAAATTGCATTAATTCAAGAACAGTCAAGCTCTTTAGGCCGTGATAAAACTAGCACTTCAAAGGAGCGGTTGGATATTCGAGCAAAGAACTTAATTCAGCGCATCGAAATGCAGTTAAAATTCAACTCAATGTCATCGCTTACCTATTTATTACCACGAGAAAAATGGTATGCTCACCTTAAATCAATACTCACAAATGTATTATCTGATGAATATCATTTAATTATGATAACTGACCCTTCTGAAGATAAAATTAATAACCTTATGTTATTAGGCCACCATTATTGCAAACACGGCGATAGTATTACTCGTTTAAATGACACTGAGATAGCTATTCTTATCAACGAAAATAAAAATAAGTCTCAAGAGATCGCGCATTCAATATCAACATTACTTTCAACTTACCCTTGGTCCCGTTACTCACTGAATGTTTCTATACCATCAGTTACACATTTTAGTTTGCATGAATTAAATCATCACGCAACATTATCCCAAATGCAAATGGAGATCGTATAGTGGATAATCTATTAACTCGTATTTCATCCAAAGGAATAGACTTAATGGCACTTAACTCTCAGCAGTCATTAATGCTCTGGCACTATGTTGTTGATGAATTTGCCGAGTCTAATACTGAAAAAGCATATGCTCTACTGATGTGCTCTGAATTTGAAGTTGAATTCAATCAAACACAAAAAAGCATACAGCATTTACAGCGGGCTTTATTACTTTTATCTCTACCCGATAATATTGACCTAATATTACAAATCTACTCTTCTCTCAGTTATAGATATACTGATATTGGAGAATACCAATCTGCTTTAGAGAGCTTATATTCTCTTTCTAAACTTGCTGTTGATTTTGGAGATAATGAATTTTATATTCAATCGATTTTAGGGATAGGTAATTTATGCTCTATATATGGCGACCATTTAAAAGCATTACGTTACTATCAAAAAATAGAATCTTTAAGTAAAACTATACAAAGTAATAACCTTTCATTACGTTATCGGCTATATATTGTAGCTTGTTTATTAGACCTAAATAGATTATCAAAAGCAAAGCAGTTATTAAATGAATGTCATGTTATTAAGTATGTATCTGACGATCTCCAACTAATGATGCAGGTGCAATTGTATTCAGCTAAATTACTTCGATTACAAAATAAACCTCAAACAGCATTAGATGCATTAATTGTATTTCGTAAAGAAAATATTAACCTAGATTCGTTTCCATGGTTGAACAAACTCTTTTCTATTGAGGCATCCTATTGCCTTATTCAATTACAACGTGGAGAGTTAGCCGATGTTCTAATCACTCATCAGTTAAAGCGAACTAAAAAATATTCGCAAGGTTATTATATCCGTCAATTATTGGATGTAAAAAGTGATGCACTTGCAAGTTGTCATAACTTTTCAGCAGCGCTTGAATGCGAAAAAGAAGCACATCAGCTTACTGTTGCTATAGTTAAACACTTCCCTATCAATGAACTTGGCGGGCATGCTTTACGTCGCTTAACTCGCTTAGAGCTGCAACTGCGCTTAAATATATCTGAATCTGAAAATATAAAGCTCAAAAAAGTATCAGATGAACAAAAAGATACAGTTGCTAAATTACAAAAAGATGTATTCCACGACAGTTTAACTAAACTATTTAATCATCGCTGGTATAAATCAACCTTTGCTAACGAGATTAAGCCTAAATTAGCAACCTATCAACTTCTTGTCATTGATATCGATAATTTTAAATCTATTAATGATGAATACTCTCACCTTACTGGTGACGTTGTACTTAAGTTGGTTGCACGAATCATTGAAGAATCATCAGGCTCTAATAATTATGCCTTACGATACGGTGGTGAAGAATTTATCATCATTGTTGCTTCAAATGATCAACAATATGGTAAAGAAATAGCGGATCGCTGCCGCTTAAGCATTTCTAATTTTGATTGGCACGAGACCTTGCAAGACAGGCTTGTTACTGTAAGCATAGGTATGACGGTATGCCAGCATAATGAAGATATAAATACAACCTTCCTACGAGCTGACAAAGCATTATACCAAGCTAAGCGCTCAGGAAAAAATAGAGTTTGTATTTACTAAAAAGAATATTAACCAAAAACTAAAAAGCCAACATTCATGCTGGCTTTATTTATTAATGAAATACTTAACGATATAGACCAAGATCTTTTTGTAAGTGTTCCGATAATTCTGCAGTGTAATGTGTCGATGTTGTTTGGCCTTTGCCAAATAAGACATCAACAAAATGAGCAATCAATCCTTTGATATTTACTGAGTAGGCCTTCTTATCCAAAGAAGAAGTAGCGATGGTATTAACGTTCATTGCTGCTTGTGCCATGATTGCCTCACTTAAAAGTTATTTTCGATTAGATGAGTTGATTTTAAGACTAATTTCACTGCTCAAAAAATGACTTTTCCTCTAAACTAATATTAGTTTTTCTAATGTAAAAATTACATTTAAAGGCAAGCAAAATAAATGCATATAAAATCATAATGCACAATAAACATGAATGTTCATTCACTAAATAAGAAGATTAAGCGGTTAGAGATGAATATATTATTTTATATGTTTCGAAATTGTTAACTAAAACAAATCTCAGCTACATTAGCTCTATTAACCTAATGTAATACCATTCTGGATAAGTAGTTGTTCAGATAATTGCGTAGGAAAAATCGATTATAGCAAGGCATAAATTACAGTAACTAGTGGATCTAATTACACCTAATTTTTGCAATAAAAAGGTATAACGCTGATATAATCGATTTTAACAAGCAAGAATGTTCAAATACTTATGTAGATTGGTATAATAAGGCCCTCTTAAGTTAGAGGGCCTTATTATTATCCAGAGAATTGGACAAAGTAGGCAATAACGGCCCAGGCAGAAAACCACGCTACGACCAAAAGTTTATCGGATAAATCACCATCCATACAAAAACCTATTCAATTAATTCAAATTTACTCATCTCATTTGGATTAATAGCAAAGCTCATGCCAATTAAACAAGCACTCGTTTATTTTTGTGATACTGGTTCAAACAAGCTGTTGGTTTCGCCAAATTAGGGTAATGTGATAAATAATCGATAAAACAATCGGCCATTGAAAAGGTCGTTGTTACACACTCACGTTCTTTATTGAGTAAAGGTGCATAACCTTCTTTACCTTTGATGGTATAAGCGGTTGATGTTCCGAAATATACCTGTTCATCAAGGATAGGTGCCCAGCCAATATCTTGGTGATAAATGCTGAACTCAGTAATACGTTGGCCACTTGGCTTACTTGCTTCATAACAATAACGCATCTGTGATACATAAGGAAAACTACCTGAACCGCTGCCAATAATCCCGTTATCCGTAGCATTGTCTATAGCTCCTTCAATTGCCGCTTTAAGATGCCGCCCTTTGATACTATAGATGACAATAGGTATGGCAAAAGGCAAAACTTTTCCGGCAATATCAGAATAGGTGATATCACCTTGATTTAAGCCAGAACGCACTCCGCCTGCATTATGCATTGCGAATTGAACCCGATTATCCAATTGATGAGCCTTTGAATAAAAAGACTCTACAACCCATGGAGCAATATCACTTTGGCCTTTATCATCAGGGATCCGACGGTGTGATAAGTCTTCCATACAGTGACCGACCACTTTTTGAGAAAGCCTGTCGACTTCACCGCGATATTTCTCTATTAGTAATGCTTCTATCTTAAGATCTTTTTCACAGACTTCTGCTAGCTCAAACGAATTAATCAAAGCTAATGTCTTTAATAAATGAGGCTCATCCATTTTTTGGGTACATGCTTTGTCTTTGTAAGCCATCTTATCCAAAAGTAAAATATTACGGCCATTAAAACTCAATAACTCACCATCTTCAGAGTATTTTAAATCACAATAGCCAAGTGCAAGTGCGTGGCATCCAGCCTGAACAATATGTGTGTCATTAACAAGCTCACCGTAGTTATCACGAGCCTCTAAACCAACATTTGAAAAATCACCTTGCAACACGTGACTATGCCCTCCAATGATCAAATCAATACCATTGACCGCTTTTGCTAGTTGTTTATCCCCCTCATAACCAAGGTGACTAACAATGATGACATTAGTTATGCCTTGAACGGCTAAGTAGTCAACGGTGTTCTGTGCTGTTTTAATAGCATTCATAAATGGCGTATCAGGATCTGGGCTTGCTAATACGTCCATTTTATCTATGGTTAAACCAAATACTGCGACATCCAAATTTCCTACTTTTTTAATCAAGTAGTTTGCAATACCGAGTGTTGGATTAAAATCTAATATTCGTTCTTGTTGTTTTAATTGATGGCCCTTAGTTTGATCTTCCTGGCTTAAATCCCAATTACCCATAAGAATAGGAAAATGGGTATTGGCAATAAAGTCACTGACTAATTCATTACCTAAATCAAACTCATGATTACCAAGAACCATACCATCTAAAGGGAGTTGATTTAGTAAATCTGCATTGGCCTTTCCCTTATATAAAGAGAAATATAAGGTCCCTTGAAAACAATCGCCAGCATGGAAAAAAACGGTATTTCCCCCTTTTGCTTTTGCTTCCTCGGTAAGGAGTGAGACTTGGTGAGATATTCGCGCAAATCCACCACATTTAATATAATATTTCTCACCAACATCACTGTGTAATGCGATCACTGATTCATCAAAATAAGAGTGTGTATCATTAATATGCATCACTCTTAAAACATGATTCTTTTGATTTTTCATTGATTTCATATCCTGTCTAGAACCGTATTTCAATTTAAGCAATCAGTTCACGGTAAACCATTTTTATAAACAATGCGTTAATTGGTAATATTTCAATACTTGGTCACTCATCTATCAGTATAATTGATAAATGTGACTGCCATTGTGCTTTCATCGATTCAGTTGCTATATAGTTATTTATATAAGTCTCTGATAAGGAAGTGCTATGCTCTTAGAACGAATCGAAGTTTCAGGATTTAGAGGCATCAAACGCTTATCTCTTTCTTTTGAACAATTGACGACCTTGATTGGCGAAAATACATGGGGAAAGTCATCGTTACTTGATGCCCTATCTATCGCCTTGCCTGTGTCTGGAGAGCTTCATCAGTTTACGTTAAAAGATTTCCATCAAGATCATTCCATCTCTTACACCCAAGACCAGCATATTCAAATTATTATTAGCTGGAAAACCACTGAAAACAACGAACATAAAGCAGGTCGTTACAGAAAGTTGTCTAGTTTATGGCAATCTAACCACAATGACCATGCTCAACGAATTTATTATCGCATTAGCGCAACGAATAATGAGGGAAAGATTAGCTCATCAAGTTCGTTTCTCGATAATGAAGGCAATGTTTTACGTTATCATAAAATTGAAAGTCTAGTGACTGAGTTAATACGCCTTCATCCCGTCATTCGTATTCGAGATTCTCGTCGCTTACAACCAGACGATACGCTTGATACCCTTTCTAATGACCGAATTGAACGACGAATAAATAATACCTGTCGTCGACTTATCACCGCTCCAGGCCAAGTAAATAGGGCGAAATTAAAAGCGCCTTGCATTCTATGCAGTCTTTAGTGGAACATTACTTTGCATTTAAAGGACATAAAAGAAACGAGCAACACAAAATTCATGATGATCTCTTTTTTGGTCAAAAAACAGAAGGTGTTTCACTAACCCAGTTTATTAATCAAAACAAAAATAAACAAACTAAGCTCCTTCTACTTGGGCTGTTAAATACTTATCTAAGAGCTAAAGGGCCTAACACACTAAAAAAATCAGCTCGCCCTCTCATGATCATCGAAGATCCAGAAGGACGGTTACACCCAACACAGTTAATTCAAGCTTGGTCCTTGCTTAATCATATTCCCATGCAAAAGATATTGACCACAAATAGCAGTGAATTATTGAGTGCCGTTCCTCTATGCTCTATACGTAGATTAGTCAGAGAATCAGACTCGACATCAAGCTATTCTATCTCTCCAACCAGCTTATCTCGTGATGATTTACGACGCATTACGTTTCATATTCGCTTTCAACGTTCTAATGCCTTATTTGCGCGTTGCTGGTTACTGGTTGAGGGGGAAACCGAGGTATGGTTATTTAATGAGATGGCTCGCCTTCTAGGATATAACTTAGCTGCCGAAGGGGTACAGATCATTGAATTTGCACAATCAGGATTAAAGTCATTAATTAAAGTTGCAAAAGCACTTCATATTGAATGGCACGTTGTAACCGATAGTGATGCTGCTGGTAAGAAGTATGCGTTTGCAGTTAAAAATCAATTAGGTAATGAGCATGAACGACATCGACTCACTGAATTACCGCGTAAAGACATCGAACATTATCTTTATTACAATGGTTTTGAGGATTTATTTAGAGAACTTTCTAATATTTCAAAGGATCAGCCGATCCCTCCGAAAAAAATCATTATTAAAGCATTAAAAAAATATGCGAAACCTGATTTAGCCTTAGCGATTGTCCAATATAGCGAAGAACAAGGTGTTGATATCATTCCATTGTTATTACGTTGGACTTTAAAAAGAACGGTAACCATGGCAAAAGGTCAAGGGTGACCCATTTTTTGTACTAAAAAAACGCCAGTCATGAAAATGGCTGGCGTTTCATTATTCTAAATAACTTACTTATTTCGGCGAGCAGTAACCGCATCCGCTAATTGACGAAGTACAGTTTCTGTATCATCCCAACCAATACATGCATCAGTAATTGATTGGCCATAAGTTTCTGCTTTACCGCAAACTAAATCTTGACGCCCTTCAACAAGATGACTTTCAATCATGACACCAAATACTGCGTCTTCACCACCAGAAATTTGACCACAAACGTCATCAGCAACAACCATCTGACGCTTAAAGTCTTTTGAACTGTTCGCATGACTAAAGTCGATCATCACTTTTTCAGGTAAACCTGAAGCGGCTAGTTGCTCTTTCACTGGCTTAACATGAGCCGCGCTGTAGTTTGGCTCTTTACCACCACGAAGGATGATATGGCAATCAGGGTTACCGGCCGTTTCAATAATTGCAGAGTGACCATATTTAGTTACTGATAAGAAATGGTGAGAAGAACCCGCAGAGCGGATTGCATCAGTGGCAATTTTAATGTTGCCATCAGTACCATTCTTAAAACCAACAGGACAAGAAAGACCTGAAGATAGTTCACGGTGAACTTGTGACTCAGTAGTTCGTGCTCCGATAGCACCCCAACTGATTAAGTCACCCATGTATTGTGGAGTGATCATATCTAAGAATTCACCAGCAGTTGGTAAACCCATATCAGTAAGGTCAAGCAGCAACTTACGTCCCATACGAAGACCATCATTTAACTTAAATGAATCATCCATGTACGGGTCATTGATTAACCCTTTCCACCCGACTGTTGTACGTGGTTTTTCAAAATAGACACGCATAACAACTTCAAGACAATCACCTAACTCATCACGTAATGTTTTAAGTTTTGCACCGTACTCTAAAGCCGCTTCAGTATCATGAATTGAACACGGGCCAATAATAACAAGAAGACGATCATCATCACCTTGTAAAATATTATGTATAGCTTCGCGAGATTGAAATACGGTTTTCGCCGCAATCTCAGTCGCAGGGAATTTTTCTAAAATAGCTACAGGTGGTAATAGTTCTTTTACTTTATTAATTCGTACATCATCAGTTTGATACATTGCTTCTCTTCCATTTATTTATGCAGTTTATTGTTTATATACTGCATCTTTATTCTCCATACTGTTAACGTAACGTGTCTTTAACTGTTGTGCAATGGTTAATTTAATATAAATTTGCTCTCAGCTAATTTTTAACATTTAACAGGTATAACTTCATGTTTTGATTAAAAATCAATCACTCCATTAAGAATCACTTCTTTAGCTTTATGAATATGTTACAGTAAGTTTAGTTCTCAAATGCTAGGATGAATTGTGACTAATAAAAATACAAATAAAGCCAATATCATTGAATTTAAGACCGTAGATAAGTACTACGGACAATTTCATGCATTAAAAAAGATTACCCTTTCTATCAGTGAAGGGGAAAAGGTCGTTATCTGTGGTCCTTCTGGCTCAGGAAAATCCACTCTTATTCGTTGTATCAATGCCTTAGAATCCATTCAACGTGGTACTCTGTCACTCTTTGAGCAACCGCTCTCATCAAAACAACTAATGAATGGCCAAGTGGGTATGGTATTCCAACACTTTAATCTATTCCCTCACTTAACGGTATTAGAAAACCTAACGTTGGCACCAATTAAAACATTAAAATTATCAAAGAAAGCGGCCATTGAGCGTGCTTTAATCTATTTAGAACGTGTGAATATTGCAGAACAAGCAGATAAATACCCTTCTCAGCTTTCTGGTGGACAACAACAACGAGTCGCGATCGCTCGATCTCTGTGTATGGAGCCTCAAATCCTTCTGTTTGATGAACCGACATCTGCACTTGATCCTGAAATGATCAGCGAAGTATTAGACGTTATGTCAAATCTGGCTAAAGAGGGAATGACTATGGTCTGTGTCACGCATGAAATGGGCTTTGCTAAGAAAGTAGCAGACCGTGTGGTATTTATGGATGAAGGCGAAATCCTTGAAATTGCTGAGCCTGAGCAGTTCTTTGACAACCCACAACACCAACGTACTCAACAATTTTTAAACCAAATCTTAAGTTACTAATATGCTTCGTTTAAAAAACATTTTTTCACCAGTGCTCTCTGCTTTATTGCAAATCAGTTTATTAGCTGCCGCACTTTACTGGATTTTAAATAGCGGTGCTCAAGCCATGAACTACCAATGGCAATGGGATCGCGTACCTGATTTTCTGTTTTTTTATGAAGATGGCGAATGGTTCCCAGCAGAGCTTATTGAAGGCCTACTCGTCACTTTGCACATTTCAGCCATTAGCGCCATTGCCACTTTAGTCATCGCATTAATAACCGCTTTATTACGCCTTTCGAATTCAATCGTAGGTCGAAGTATCGCCACCTTATATATCGAACTAATACGTAATACGCCTTTACTTGTGCAAATCTACCTACTCTATTTTGTTTTTGGGCCATTTCTAGATTTAGATAGATTCACAACCGCTGTACTTGCTTTGGCTCTATTCCAAGGAGCCTATACTGCTGAGATTTTACGTTCAGGGTTAATCAATTTACCAAAAGGACAATTTGAAGCCTGTAAAACGTTAGGGCTATCTTCATTCAATAGCTATCGCCATGTCATATTACCCCAAGTAGTAAGAAAAACATTGCCTTCATTAACGAATGAATTAGTTTCTTTAGTCAAAAACTCTTCTATAGTCAGTGTGATGGCTATTTTTGACTTAACAACTGAAGGACGAAATATCGTCTCCGATACGGCAATGCCTTTTGAAATTTGGTTTACTGTCGCCGCTATCTATCTCATTATTACATTAACACTTTCTGGGCTATCTGCTTGGTTAGAACACCGCATGCACAATGCATATTAATGGAGAACCACTCGCATGAAGCAACTATTCACATTATTACTCAGCCTAAGCTTATTATTTAGTAGCTCAGTATTTTCAGCATCGTCATCAGACAGCACACCTAATCTTGATAAAATTCAAGAAAGAGGAACTCTTAAAGTTGGTTTAAGTACTTTTGTGCCTTGGGCTATGCGAAATAAACAGGGCGAACTTATTGGCTTTGAAGTCGATGTTGCAAAACGTTTAGCAAAAGACTCAGGCTTAAAAATTGAATTTATTCCAACCGCTTGGGATGGGATCATCCCCTCTCTTATTTCAGGGAAATTCGATGTCATCATTGGTGGCTTAACCATTACTGACGAGCGTTCAAAAAGTGTTTTATTTACTGTTCCTTACTCGCACTCTGGCGTTCAAGTTGCAGCGAACAAACAGCTAACTGACGGCTTTACGCGTGAACAGTTTAATTCTCGTCGTGTTAAATTTGCAGCACGTCGTGGCTCAATTACGGTTGCGGCAATTAAAGAAAACTTCCCTAAAGCAAAAGTGCTTCAATTTGATGATGAAGCACAAGCTTTCCAAGAAGTATTAAATGGCAATGCTCATGCGGTAGCGGCTTCCACACCAAAGCCTGAATTTGATTCTATCAAATACGCTGATATCTTATATTTACCTTTTAAAGAACGTTTATCGCAAGGTAATGAAGCGTTTGCTGTTCGTCTTGGTGAAGAGGATAAAAAAGCCTATTTTGATGCGTGGATTGAAGCACGAACAGCTGATGGTTGGCTACAAGAGCGTTACGATTACTGGTTTACCAGTCTAGATTGGCAAACACAAACAGCGAACTGATTACCATGCAGCAAAGCATTTCTTTAAAACTAAATCGTTTAGATTGGATATTACTGGCCATTATTGCTAGCGTTGTATTTTGGTTATTTACAAAAGAAAGCGGCACACTCGCTTATCATTGGCAGTGGTCTCGCACTTTTGATTTGCTGTTTACGCGTAAGCCTGATGGCTCATTGCCCTATTTCTTCGATGGTGTATTCTCAACACTACGCCTCACATTTTGGGGAATGCTCTTTGCTTTACTATTTGGTGTCCTACTGGGTTTAGGACGCCGATCATCCCTTGCTATCATTAGATCTTTATCAAACAGTTACATTCAGCTAATTCGTAATATTCCGCCATTAGTATTCATTTTCATTTTCTATTTCTTTATTGCAAATCAATTAGTGCCATTACTTGGATTAGAATCTTTGCTTAGGGATCACAATGGGAACATTAACGCGCTTCAATCGTTTCTATTTGGCTCTGCCAATTTATGGGAAAATTTAGCTTCAGGCGTACTTTGTATCGGAATGATTTCTGCCGCTTATATTGGTGAAGTTGTGCGCTCTGGTTTAGATACAATCCCACGCGGTCAACATGAAGCAGCCAAAAGTTTAGGCTTATCCACTTGGCATCGCTACCGCTATATTATTGCACCTCAAGTATTTAAAGTGATCACCCCTCCTCTTGCTGGTCAATGCATTTCGTTAGTGAAAGATTCATCGATCATTTCATTAATATCAATTCAAGAGTTAACGTTTGTTGGAACTGAAATTGCGAATTCAAGCGGTATGATTTTTGAAATATGGATAGTGGTCGCTTTTTGCTACTTTATTCTTTGTTTTACATTATCACGTCTATTTGCTTATTGGGAACGCGATAACACAGCTGTTTAGTAGAAACCAACAGACAAATAAAAAAGCTCAGAGTCATCCCTGAGCTTTGGTATCAATTTTTCTGATAATAGTAATAAACTATATAAATTTTTATACCGTAAATCTATTCATGATTTTTTCTTGGCTTTCAACTAATGCCACTTGATCAGCTATTGCTACGCCTGCACCTTGCGCCGCTTCATGAACCAATATCGACAAGTCTTTAATATTTACTGTTTTGCCATTAATTTCTTCCGCTACATGGCTTTGCTCCTCTGCAGCTGAGGCAATATGAATGTTCATGTCGTTAATTTGTTGAATAGTTTCTCTGATCTGAGCTAATGCATCCGCTGTTTGTTTCGCTTTCTCTACGGTTAATTCTGCTCTTTGTTGGCTACTCGACATTGAAGCCGATACTTTTGATGCCCCAGATTGAAGTTGATCAATCATGGTTGCAATTTCAGTCGTGGATTGCTGAGTACGCTGTGCTAACGTTCTCACTTCATCAGCAACAACGGCAAAACCGCGACCAGCTTCACCTGCTCGTGCTGATTCTATTGCCGCATTCAAGGCTAATAGATTAGTTTGCTCTGCAATATCATTAATGACTCTTAGAATAGAGCCAATACTGTCCGTTGCTTGCTCTAACTTCTCAACCTCGCTTACCGCTTGATTAATATTTTCTGATAAATCTGTTATTTCTTCTGATGTTTGATTCAACACCATCATTCCATGCTCAGTCGCATCATCAGCTTGTTTAGCATATTCAGCGGCATTTTGGACATTACCTGCAACATCAACCGATGTCGCTGCCATTTCATTCATTGCAGTTGCAAGTTGTTCAAGTTCCATCATTTGGGTATTCATTGCATTTACTGATTCAGTTGCACCAGAGGAAATTCGTTGTGTACCTTCAGTGAGTTTATGACTTAATTCTTTTGTTTCAGTCACTTGAGCCTGTAGATTAGAAATAAATTGGTTAAACCCTTCTGCCAATGGTGAAAATTCAGGATCTATATTAGTATCTAAACGTTGGCTTAAATCTGCTTCACCAGAAGCAACATTGTGAATGGCATGATTTAATGTTTGAACTGGACGTATAAGACGAGTAATAAAGATAAGCATTAATGTAATCGCGACAATAACAGCGATTACAGAATAAATTAGTGAGTCATTCTTTAATTCATTAATCTGCTGAAATACTTTCTCTTCATTTAAAACCACACCAATCGACCAAGGATGGCCATTAATAGGGCTAAATGATATATCGTGAGCGACCCCGTTAATCTCTGTCGTTTGTAACTTTGAATTTAATTGAATATTTGGTAAAAATGAGGTCATTGATTTACCGTTGAATTGGCTATCCGGATGAGCAATTACCGTCCCCGCATTGTCTACAATAAACAAATAACCAGCATCGAACAGCTCGACTTGGTTTACTAATTCTGCAAGACTACTCAAGCTTAAATCAAAAAATATTGAACCAATAAACTGACCATTTTCTTTCACAGCCGTACCAATTGAAATTAAAATCTCACCGGTAAGTGCATCTTCATAGGGTTCAGTGATTATTGTTCCATTATTTTGTTTTGCAGATTTATACCACCCACGAGTCCTTGCATCATAGTCCTGAGGGTCCCACGTTGGATCATTACTAATAAAATTATGCCCATCTTCAAAGCCAATTCCGGCCAGAACAAAAGCACTCTTAACTTGAGGCTGACTCAGTACCATCTCAAGCACATTTGAGTTTAAGTTACTTTCAGCGATTGCTGTTACATATTCTGCCAGTAATGTTTTCCCAGCTAATTCAGAGTTAACGGTAGTTCGAACCCCATCAACAATTTCATGAATACTGGATTGAACTTCATACTCAACCTCTTTTTTCATATTAAGGTATTGCACTGTACTTAATAAAGCCAACGTGACAGTCATAATAACTGAAAAGGCCAGAATAATTTTGTGTCGAAACTTCATAGATACTTCCCTATCTCTAACAATCCACGCTTTTTATAGTTCACATAATCTAATGGTTTAAACTTATTAACAAACCCAACAATAACATTTTTGCAACAGCTGTCTCATTTATAAAAAGACAAAAAAAAGCAGCCACTTTATCTAGTGGCTGCTTATTAATTAAATTCAATGAGTTATAAAAATTAGAATGCACTTCTAATTAATTTGTTGAATCTCTTCCAATCTGTTTGTATTTACCGTGAATACTCTAAAAATGAAGATAGTATTCATCATAGACAACACAACTTCTGCTATCGAAAACACGAACGACAGCACTGGTGACTGTAAACCTAATAGGCCTAAGCCATATTCTAGCGTCCACATTAAACCCGTTGTAAAACCAAAAATAATTACCAAGCCTTTAAAGAGGATCCAATAATTGTCTTTTGTATCATGCCAACCTAGTTTAATCGCATCCATTGTTTTCTCTTTATACAGCACACAATAAATTTCTGTAAACGAGAAACGAGCCATTAAGTAAAGACCAGGTAAAATAAGCGCAATAAAACCAGTTAAAATAGCAAGCCCTAAAATGATATTCATCAATACAAACGAAAACCACGTTTTGGCAGGGATCTGATACAACTGACTAAATGGGACACGACGACCATCAAAAGAGTAAGCGATATAGTAAAGTATCGCCCCTTTATAGAAAGGATAGATCGTCAGAATAAACAGCATATAAAGTAAAAATTGGCCTGAACCATCTTCTTCGTTAAAACTCAATGCGATCCCATTTGTAATGAGTGCAAATGGTAGAACAAGAATACAGAAAGCAATAAAATGCTTTTTGAAGTAATTGAAGCTGTCCATCAATAAAACTGATAAAGCTGGCATCTCTTTTTATCCCTAAATGTGTGTATAAATCATGGTTATCTACATGAGAATAGCAAATAACAGACAAAGTAAGAAGTTGATTTATTAGATACCTATCGAATTATATGGTGGTCTTTAATCATTCGGATCCCTTCACGGCGAATACAGCTACTAATAGGGTTCTGATCCATACTAGCACGCCAAATAAATGAGAGTGTACGCTCCATGTTTAATTCAGGTACATTCAAGGCTACCAACTCACCACGCTCAATATACTTAATAACATCTAAATAAGGTAAACAGCTCAAATATTGACCATTTGCAACTAATGTTCGCAATACAGGTACATGTTCATACTCACGCCAAACATCTAAGTCAGGAATTTTATCGTGGATGGCACTATCAAAAATAGTTCGTGTCCCTGCACCATGCTCACGTAATACCCATTTCGCTTGCTCTAACTGGGCTAGACTCACGGTTTCGTGCTTTGCAAAAGGATGATGTGCCGCAGCAACAATAATCAAATGGTCTTTACAGAATACTTCCTGATGAATTCGATTATCATCACAGCGACCTTCTATAATACCCAGTTCATATTTGTAATCTAACACGCCATTAATGATCCCTGAGGTATTTTTTACCCCTAAAGAGATACGTATTTCTGGGAAATCATTATCAATATTACTGATAAGGTTTGGAACCAAATGTTCCGCTGCCGTTTGACTCGCCCCTAGAGACAGTTCACCACTGATTAAATGCTGATCATAAAAGCCTAATTCTATCTGTTGTGCGTCATGGATCAGTTTTTTCGCTTTAGGTCGAAGCCATACACCCCAATGGGTTAACGCCATTCGCTTACCGTTACGTTCAAATAACGAGCGACCTAGCATTTTTTCTAATTGCGACAAGGACATACTGGTTGCCGATTGAGTTAACGACAACATTTCAGCAGCCTGGCTAACACTTCCTGTTGTTGCTACCGCATCAAAAACGGCCAACTGCTTTAATGAGTAACGCATAACTATCTCTTTTATAAGAATTTATTTTAAAACAATCATACCACTTCATCCCCATCAAGAAAACTGATATAGAACTTAAAAACAATCAATTTTACCTTCCGTGCATTTACTCATAATCTAAATGGGCTCAAGCAGAACAGGAACGAACACAACGTTTGAGCTTATTAATAATCACAATAACTTAAGGAGGACAAATGAGCACTAACCTCAGTCCAAATACTTCTGGACAATTTAATCCCAGTGAAATGATGGACCAAGCGGCTTATTACGCCCTTGCTAAATCAAAGAAGCCAACCAGCATGGTGATTGGCTTAGCAATTATGGCTGGTGTATTTATCGGTATTGCTTTCATTTTCTATATCACAGTCACAACAGGGAACTCACAAACGGGCTGGGGAATTAGTCGATTTGCTGGCGGTTTAGCATTTAGCTTGGGATTAATACTGGTTGTCATTGGTGGCGGAGAGCTTTTTACCAGCTCTGTACTTTCAGCCATTGCGGTTGCAAACAAACAAATTAGCTTTGGAAAAATGTTAGGAATATGGGGAAAGGTTTACATCGGTAATTTTATCGGTGCAACCTTACTGCTTGCTTTAGTTGTTTCTGCGGGAATGTATCAAAACGATGGTGGTCAATGGGGATTAAACGCCCTAAACATTGCTCAACATAAGTTACATCACCAACCATTAGAAGCTTTTGCTTTAGGTATTTTATGTAATTTGTTGGTCTGTTTAGCCGTTTGGATGACGTTTTGCTCAACGAACATGTTAACTAAAGCTGTCATGGTTATTTTGCCTGTTGCGATGTTTGTTAGTAGTGGTTTTGAGCACTGTGTTGCCAATATGTTCATGGTTCCATTAGGTATTGCGATTCAACAATTAGCTCCACCTGAGTTTTGGTTGTCCGTTGGTGCGTCACCTGAGCAATACGCTGATTTAAATATTATTAACTTTATTACTGCCAATTTAATTCCGGTAACTCTTGGAAATATTGTCGGCGGTGCTGGCTTAGTTGGCCTAGGTTATTGGGCCATTTTTAGTCGTCCACAACTTAATGCTGTACCTGATTCACAAATTACTCCACTTTTTACCGATTCAGACACAAAGGAAATCACTAATATGAACGCGAACAAAACAGTAAATCAATTTATGGATATTAACGCTTACGTACTTCGCCCTGAAATGCCTGTTGAAATTGCATTAGACAACCTATTAGATCGTCATCTTTCTGGTGCAATCGTTATTAACAGTCATAATGAAGTTGTTGGTTTCTTTTCTGAACACGATGTATTAGTAGAATTATGGTGTGAAGATTACTTACCAGAACAAGGGCGCACTGTTGCTGATTTAATGAAGACGGATATCACTAGTATTTCACCTAAAGATACTCTACTTCAATTAGCTGAATTTTACGCAATTGATAAAGCAACATTATACCCAACAACAGATATGGGATATGTAACAAGCTACAGCACTTTATCAGTTAATGACCGTGCTCGTGATATGCGCATCGCTAAACCTCGTATCTTGCCTGTTATTGACGATAATAAATTCGTTGGTATTGTCACTCGTGGTCATGTTATTGCTCAATTACGTTCAATCTACGGTGAACGAATGGAAGTAGTAAAATCTCATGAAGAAGAAATTGAAGCCGTTGTTGCTTAGAAGCACAATAAAAAATATAACAACGCTTTATGGCTAAAAAAA
>NZ_JARACR010000033.1:0-36828 GCF_028765505.1 Aliivibrio sp. A6
GGGCTGGGGGTCGTAGTACACGTTATGCTTTGGGGAAGTCGATATTAATTTTCACCTACTAGAGTATAATTAAATATACCCTAGTAGGGAAATAAATATTATATATATTCTTCGGATAGCCTTTGCAATTCTAAAGAAGGTGTTCCTTGTTCAATATAGTCTATGACACTTTTATAATCATCATTTACGCGATACTGTTGCATGGATGGTTTTTTAGGATCAATATAATTTTTTATAACCCCTTTACTAATTAAATCATGTAAAAAAGTAACTGTAGATAATTTTTTTCTTACTTCCTCTTGTTTCCTGGCATAAAAGTTACCTCGTTGATAAAATAATTTAAAGACTTTCATTAAATCTGATATTACGCTTTCTTTATTACTTTTTATTTCTTCTTGTTTTTCATTTAGTAAGTGAGATATATGAGATGTGTCGCTATTTGTAAATATATTTTTTGGAATATCAAACTTTATATTTTGCCTAGGATCAATACCTTTAAATATGGAGTTTTCAGACGTTGTATTATCATCCATATTACACTCCCAGAAATACTCATAATTATTAAAGGTACATCTATCTAAGTGTTTCCCCCTAAAATCAAATGTAGGTTTAGATACAGATTCTCCAAAGATATTAACTAGACATAATCTCTTTATAATGTTACCACTACCAAAAATTTCATTGATTATATTACTTCGTGTTTCAATATTAGATTGAGTGGTTCTTCCATCTTGCAATAATTCAAGTAAAAGTGATACGATTGCTGATATAAAAATATCTTGTTGTCCATCTTGAGCATAGATGGAGTTTTCAACTTTTTCAATTAAATCAATACAGAAAATAATCAGTTCATCATCTAAATTTATTTTTGATGTTATAGATTTGGTGAAACTATTATCATATTTAAGATAACCATTTATAACTCTATATATTTCCTCGTTAATATTGTTGATGTTTTTATTGTTAAACAAATCGAATATTAATAGCGATTTGAAATATATATCAAAAACATCATATCTAAAATAAAAGTGTTCATTCTCAAATTGAACTAATGGATGTCCTTTTAATTTATCTACAATAGATGATTCAAATGAAGATGATATTTTTTCTATTTCTTCTTTTATGTCATAAATGCTAATACCATTTTTTTTACTTGAAGCCATTCTAATGAAGAACTTTATTTGTCCATCAACAGTTAAGCTTTCTAGTTTAATTACTTCTCTTTTACAGACTTGAGAGACTAACTGATCAGTGTGATTGTTTTGTGTTAAATATTGACTCTCTAGGCTACCTTGTTGCTCTAAGTCAAGATTTTGAGTATTAACTAAATAACCAATCATATCTAACAAGAAAGGAATATATGTTTTAGCACTTTCCTCTGATGATTTACTTGCATCTTCTATTGCTAATTCATCAGCCATTTTCATAGCTTTAGTAATTTTTCTTTTATCAGAAGCTAACTTTTGAGAAAAGAAATCTTCAGCGAGAGTTTTATTAAAAGCTTTAAGTGTGATCTCAGGTAATAAGATGCTTTTACCAACTTCTTTCCAAAAGTGGTCTCTACATGTAATTAGTATTTTGGTTTTATGTTGTTCAGATGAATACTCATCGAAAATGGAGGTGATAAATTTTTCAACATCAAATTTATCACCTAATTTAGCAATTACTTCATCTATGCCATCTAAAACAAGAAGTAAACTACCATTATCAATAGAAAGTTTTAATAACTCTTTATCAAAACGAGATTCTTCAGAATTATCAACTTCCATTAATGCATCATAGAAATCGAAGACATCTGATATTTTATTTTCGCGACTATAATTTCTGGATAACTCATGAATAATTTCTTTTGAATCTATAAATAAAATACCTGGATGTTCTTCACGGTCATAAACAATATCTAAGAATTGTTTTGCTAAAGTCGTCTTACCTATGCCGCCATGTCCACTGACGACAAAAAGAGGTTGGTTTTTACTATCATACCAATCCTCTAGCGCTTTAATTGCTGGTAAATCAAAATTATCCACATCATCATATAAACCATTTACATAAATTGGTAGATTAAACTTTTCATATGGAAGTATACAATCCTTATAAAGATACTCATAACCAAATTCATCAATAAAGAATACATATTCTGTTTTAAATAGTTTCTTTAAGTTATTTTTTCTTTTTGTTATATCTTTAATGTTTGGTTTTTCAACTAAAACAATAGATGTGGATAAATTTTCTACAAGGTTTCTTTTCTTTATCTCGCCTAAAGTTTTACTTTGATTTGCGCTGCTATGAATATAAATAAATTCACGAATTCCTGAAAACCCATCTATTAATTTATATACTTCATATATAATACCATCTTTCCAGTTTCGTTCTTTTATTGGGTATTTATCAGCAAGAGAAAAACTTGTATTTTTATCCATGTATAGCTGTACTGTTTTCTCTATAGTTCTTTCTTTTTCAATAACAATCTCAAGAGGATGTGAAGTGTTTTTATGAGCTTCAGAGTTTCTGTAAATAAGAAACTCATTGGTCATTTCACTTATTTCAGAAGGCTTTGCAGTTCTGATTTCATCTGATTTTTGCCCTTTCCTAATAAGGACAGCCCCTTCATCAAGATGACGAGTTTTTGTTTTAAGCTCTTTTTTTAGTTCGGTCAGATATACTGGGCAAGGAATTTCAAAAACTAAGAGGTTATCTCCTTTATAAGGTATAAGTTCTAGATTGAAATTAATAAATGCAGGCTGAGTAATTTTTTCTAATCGTTGAATTAAATCTTTTTTAAAACGAGTGATGTTTTTAAGCTGTTTAATATTTTCCAAATTAACATTATATATTTTCTTTTCCGTTTCATCGAATCCAAAAATTAAATATCTGTTTTTATTTGTATGTCCGAGATAACCATTTGATAATGAAATTAAATCTTTTAATAATTCTCCCCATTTATCGCTCATATCATCTTTACAAGTATCATTATCCCAATACCATTGCCTTTTAAATTCTAGAGTAGGAGATTCATCTTTTGATAATAAAGCTTCAATATTTTCTTGCATTAATAATAACCTATTTAATAAATTATAGTTTTGCTATATATTAAATCATAGCCATACCCCGTTTGGGGTATAATACTCTACTTTTAGAGTATCGAGTACTAAATTACTTTAAGACAGGGTTAATTATAATTTTGTCAATATATTGTTCTTTTACTATTTAAGTAAATGCTATTGTTAATGTCAGAAAAAGGGATCCAGCCTAAACCAGATCCCTCAACATCAGCCGCATCCCCTGCGGCTTTTTACTATCTATCTAAACCAACCCTTACGGCTCTTCAGAAATAGGCTTCGGCTTGTAGTGATCTGAATTCAAACCAAAGTACTCAGGTAAACTTGTACCCACTGAGATAGAAGACCAAGTACCTGTTACAATACCGATGAACATCGCAATCGCAAAGCCCTCTAATGGACCTCCACCTAGTAACCATAAAGAACCAACAGTGATTAGGGTTGTACCTGATGTCACCATAGTACGAGAGAAGGTTGCCGCAACTGCTTCGTTATTTACCTCTTGGATAGATAACTCAGGTTTGGCAATTAATAGCTCACGTATTCTATCTGCAATGATGATCGAGTCATTCAACGAGTAACCTAAAATCGCCAAAATAGCGGCTAGGGTGGTTAAGTTAAACTCCATTTGAGTTGCAGCAAAGAAACCAAGTACAAACACGATATCGTGGGTTAGGGCAAACAAAGAGCCAGAAGCCAAACGCCATTCAAAGCGGTAACTTAAGTACGCTAAGATAACCAAAACTGACACCAATAACGCCATGCCGCCTTGCTCAGTTAGCTCTTGGCCTACTTGTGGACCAACGATACTGGTATTCAATACTTGAACCTCTGAATGCAGAGGAGCAAGTACCTCAGTCAGCGGTGGAAGTTCAACGCCTTTTGGTGGAATCGCATAACGCAACACCCAACGACCCGGCTCACCAGAGGCAATCACCGCCACATCTTGTTTAAAGCTTGCATCCAATAACGGCGCAATTTCACTGCTTGTGATTTTGCTATCAATTTGAACTTCACTCACGATACCGCCAGTGAAATCTAAGCCCCAGTTAAGGCCTTTGGTTGCTATCATCGATAATGCAAAAATCATCAAACCGATAGAAACCACACTCGTCATGTGACGCCATTTTGTTGCATTTTTCATATTTATAAACATAACTTAAACCCTAACATCATGACGAGAATCACGACCCCAAACTAAATTGATAATGGCACGTGACGCGAAGATGCCGGTGAACATACTGGTTAATAGACCTAAGCCCAGAGTTAATGCAAAGCCTTGAATAGGGCCATTACCTATGGTGTATAGAACCACTGCGGTAATCATTGTGGTGAAGTTGGCATCGAAAATGGTACCAAATGCACTACTAAAGCCTCTATCAATGGCTTGAGCCAATGTTCGACCTTCTTTCTGTTTATCTTTAATACGTTCAAAAATAAGTACGTTAGTATCAACCGCCATACCAACGGTCAGCACAAGACCTGCAATACCCGGAAGCGTAAGAACCGCACCCGGAATAAGCGCAAGCAGACCAAATAGCATCACCATGTTGCCAATAAGCGCAATGTTGGCAACCCAGCCTAAACGACGATACCACACCGCCATAAACAGCAGCGTTAAACCAAGACCAAGACCTAAAGCGGCAAAACCATTTTGGATGTTTTCAGCACCTAGCGTTGGACCAATAGTGCGTTCTTCAACGATGGTTACAGGCGCAGTTAATGAACCAGCACGTAGAAGTAGAGCAAGTTCTTGAGATTCTTGAAGAGAACCAGATCCTGTGATTCTAAAGCGGCTACCTAGTTGACTTTGAATCGTTGCCACACTGATGATTTGGTTACTTTGCTCAGTGTTACCTGCGCTATCACGGCTGTATTCGTTGTATGAGGTTGCCATTGGCTTGCCGACATTGTGACGAGAGAACTCAGACATGATTTTGCCGCCTGAACTATCAAGAACAATGTTTACTTCTGCCATGCCCATTTCGCCAAGGCTAGCGCGAGCATCAACAATGTGATCACCCGTTAGCACTGGTTTTCTGCCTACGCGAACTGGTTGGCCGTTTTGATCAGGAACGATCATTGTGCTGCCAGTGCCTTGTTCTTTTACTGCATAGAAAGCAAGGCTGGCCGTCGCACCAATAACGTTTTTCGCTGCTGCTGGATCTTGAACGCCCGGAAGCTCGATACGAATGCGGTTTTCACCTTGACGCTGAACCAGTGCTTCAGTAATACCTAACTCTTCAATACGGCTACGCATGGTTTGAAGGTTTTGCTGTACTGTTAGATTACGTACGGCAATTTTTTCATCTTCTTTTAGCGTTAATTTAAGATCAAAACCGTCATCATTGGTGATTTGCCAAGTAGGGTAGTTTTTATGAATGAATTGACGAGCAGCGTGGCTTGCTTCTTCTGAAGGTAAGTGAACCACTAGCGTATCGCTGTCTACTTTTTGTAAGCGAACTGAGCGAATGCGTTCTTCACGTAGCTCTTGTTTTAGCGAGTCAGCTAATTCGTTACGTTGTGCTTGGTAAACTTGGTTTACATCCACATCCAGTAAGAATTGCACACCGCCACGTAAATCAAGGCCGAGTTTGATTGGTTCAAAGCCCATGTTTTGCAGCCAAGCTGGTGCAGCAGGTGCAAGAGACAATGCTAGTGTGGTGCCTTTTTGGCTTTCATCAATCACTGAACCTAGAATATCTTTAGCGGCAACTTGTTGTGCTTCATCTTTCAAAATAACGATGGTTTTATCGCCTTTTTGTTCGATGCGTTTTACGTTAATGCCTTGCTCGGTTAGGGTGTTTTGTAGTGATACAACCGATGGAATGTGTCCATCTTTGTTGGTGATTTGCACGGCGGCATCTTCACCATACCAAGTCGGGATCGCACTCAATAATAGAATAACAAGGGTCGTAATAAGTACGATGTATTTCCATTTAGAATAATGGTTCAGTCGTTGTATTGGTTGTTTTCTTTGCATAATAATTTCACCTCACATACGACAATACGTATGCGAAAAAGTCACAAATCTAGTTAAGTCTGAATACAGAAATAACTAAGTGATAAATCGATGGATTTTGAGTGTGAAATTAAGCCGCAGGGAACAGTCGATGACTGTAGAGGAGGTTACTTTCTTTCCAAGCAGAGACTCGAGAAACCGATGAATAGCTGTATAACGCCCAATCAACACTTGGTTTTGGTTTTTCTTGATAACCAATGGTTAATTGTTCAGAAGGGATCGTTGGGATCTCTAACGCTAATTCATAAACAGGGAAAACTTCTTCTGGCTCATGGCGTGCTAGGTTTGCCATACGAGAAGAATAGGCGATGCCTAAGTTAACGTCGTGGCTTTGAGATGCATTTTGAGAGTGTAATGCTGTTGGGTCAGATTGAGCGTTGTCGATGGCACACGTAGAGAAATCAATCGATAGGATAGAAGAGCTATCAACAGAAAGTGTCACAGGAACGGTAGAATGTTGCTCAATGGTCAATTCTGAGAAGTCACTGTAGCTATTTTGATGATATGCAGATGCCTGAGCAAGCGAGCTTACCCCAAAGCAAAGACAAATTATCAATAATCGAAACAGTTGAACCACAAAAAAATCCAGTGATGTGCATATAGACCATCGCATCGTATTCGATGAATGACCTTACTGGCAAGTGAAATTAATAGATTCAGAAAAATTGATGTAATTTTAGTGAATTATTTACTCTTATTTCTTTCCGCTGTCGTTAATTCAAATCGTTCAAGTACATGGTCAATAAAAACACGTAATCGTTTTGGTATCAGTTTATTTTGTGGAAACACCAAGCTAATCGCCGCTTTTGGCAAATCCCAATCAGGAAGAATTTGCACCAGTTCGCCATTTTTGATGTGCTCTCGACATAAGAACTCAGGTAAAGAAGCGATGCCTAAACCACTTAAACAAGCAGATTTACACGCCGTAATGGTATTCACTTTCAAGCGATAAGGCAGATTAACGCGAATGGCTTTATCGACTTGGTTAAAATACAGATTAGGCACTTTTACCGCGTTAACGACTTTGATTTGATGATGAGGCGACTGGAGATCTTCTGGTGAGGTAATCATTCCATAAGTGTCTAAATACTCAGGGCTTGCCACAATAATACGCTCAGAAAAATCGATGGTTCGTGCGACTAATGAAGAGTCGTTGATCTCGCCAATTTGGACATAAAGATCAATGCCATCACCAATAATATCGACGGCTCTGTTGGTCATTTCAACATTAACTGATACTTCAGGGTAGCGTTTAAGAAAGCTGTTGATGTAATCAGACATGACGTTATGCCCGATCTCTACTGGCATGGCTAAGTTAAGATGACCGCGAATTAAATTTTGATTTGCAGTCAGCTCTAGCTCGGTTTGTTGCATGATATCGAGCACTTTAACGCTGGCTTGATAAAAAACCTCACCTTCCTGAGTTAAGCCTAATTTTCGTGTCGAACGAGTGATCAACTTCACGCCTAGATGCTCTTCAAGCTCTGCAAGTTTTCGGCTAACGGTTGATTTTGTCATTCCAAGATTAATGGCTGCTTGAGTAAAGCTACCAGAATCAATCACTTGATTTAATATGGTAATGTTATTCAAATCCATCATTAGACGATTCCTTATTGATTGGTAAGATTTATGCAACAGTGTTTCCTTTTTTTCCTATCTAATCAACAAATCATTTTCGTTTTATACTCTGCTTCTCTTATTTATTACATTCATGTTGATTTAGCGTGAATGGCTTCATCTTCAAAGTGGGTACGTACCGTGGCAGAACAACAAAAGAAAAAAAATAAAGCACCTTTGATTGCAACGATTGTGATTATTCTATGTGGTCTTGCAGGGGCGGGTTACTGGTACGGTTATGGACAATACTTCCAATCAACAGACAATGCGTATCTGCAAGGTGATATCACAACGATCAGCCCTAAAGTAGGCGGTTACATTGCCAAAACATTTGTTGAAGATAACCAAGTGGTAAAAGCGGGTGATTTATTGGCAACCATAGACAGTCGTGATTTTGAGGCAGAAAAAGAGAAAGCAGAGGCGAACGTATTGGTTAGCTCTGCTGCAATTAAGAACCTAGCGGCTGAGCGTAAGTTGCAAGACATTCGTATTCGTCAAGCGGCGAGTGAGATTGAATCAGCCAATGCGGAATATGAGCGTGCTCAGCAACAAGTTAAACGAACTAAAGCGTTAATTAAAAAGAATTATTCGTCACAAGATGAGTTAGATAATAACGTATCACACCTTAAAGTGACGCTGGCAAATGTGGATGCTGCAAAAGCCAATTACCAAGCATCTAAAGAACAAATCAATGTGATTGAAAGCGAGATTGCTCAAGCGGAGGCTGGGTTAGTTCAAGCCAAAGCGGCGTTAGAACAAACAGAGATTAACCTGTCTTACACTAATATCTACGCGCCAATTGATGGTGTGGTAGGTAAACGTAGTTTGCGCAGCGGTTTATTGGTTCAAGCGGGTATGCCTTTGCTTAGTTTAGTTCCAACAACAGAGGTTTGGATTGAAGCAAACTTCAAAGAAACGCAACTGGGTGATATTCACAAAGGACAAAAAGTGTTTGTAGACCTTGATGCCTACCCAGATCTACACTTAAAAGGCATTGTTGATAGTTTTTCTCCTGCTACTGGCGCTAAGTTTGCGTTACTGCCACCAGAGAATGCGACCGGTAACTTCACTAAAATTGTGCAACGTGTACCTGTTAAAATCAGCATTTTAAATACGGATTTATTAGAAGGTAAGCTGATCCCGGGTCTTTCTGTGGTTGCTACGGTTGATACTCGAGGTTAGTCATGACTCAAGAATTAACGGTGACAAATCAAAATGAATCTGCCGATGTACCAATAGAACCTGAAATACCAAGACGCCATTGGATAGCGCTATTTGGTGGTTTGTTGGGGGCGTTTATGGCGATTTTGGATATTCAGATCACCAACTCATCTCTAAAAGACATTCAAGGTGCGCTATCGGCCACTATGGATGAGAGCTCGTGGATATCGACTTCTTATCTTGTGGCAGAAATGATTGCGATTCCATTAAGTGGTTGGCTATCTGTTGCGATTGGTAAGCGTCGTTATTTAACCTGGACAACCATCATTTTTGCTGTGGCATCGGTGCTGTGTTCTGTGTCTTGGAATATGGGATCAATGATCGTCTTTCGTGCGATCCAAGGCTTTAGTGGTGGGGCGTTAATTCCACTGGCTTTCTCTTTGGTTGTTCAGTTATTGCCATTGAATAAGCGTGCAGTTGGGATGGCGTTATTTGGGGTAACAGCGACGTTTGCACCTTCTATCGGGCCAACATTGGGTGGTTGGTTAACTGAAAACTTCTCATGGCACTATATTTTCTACATCAACATTCCACCAGCAATTGCGCTTATTTGCATGGTCAATTACGGGCTTGATGATGAGCCGCTAAAACTAGACAGCTTATTAAAAGCCGATTGGTTTGGTATTACCACGATGGCGATTGGTCTTGGTTGTTTAGAAGTGGTACTAGAAGAGGGGAACCGTGAAGAGTGGTTTAGCTCTAGTTTCATCATTACCTTATCTATTATTTCGGCAATTAGCTTAATTTATTTTGTGATTAATGAGCTACAGCATAAGAACCCTCTGGTGAATTTGCGGCTATTGAAACAAAGTCAGTTTGCGATGTCATGCGTAGCGTATTTGATATTAGGGATGGCACTGCTGGGGTCTATTTACGTGCTGCCAATGTATATGATCCAAATTCAAGGGTATAACGCCTTGGAAATTGGTGAAGTATTGATGTGGATGGGTTTTCCGCAGTTATTAATTTTCCCATTAGTTCCTAAGTTAACTCAGATTATAAAAGCGAAATATTTGGTGTTTTTTGGCTTTTCGATGTTTGGCATTAGCTGCTTTGTAAATACGCACATGAGTTATTTATTTGGCGGCGATCAATTGATTTTCTCTATGTTATTACGTGCGATTGGCAGCCCGTTCATCATGGTGCCTTTGTCATTGGTCGCGATGGAAGAAATTCAAAAACATCAAGTGGCGGACGCTTCTACCATTACTAATGTATTGCGTAATTTGGGTGGCGCATTCAGTATTGCGATTATCGCGACCATGCTGGATAACAAAACGCGTGAGCATTTGGGGCACATTAAAGAAACACTAACTAGCGTGAGTACCGACGGTTGGTATCAATTGCAACAGAGTGCAGCGATGTTTGTCTCAAAGGGGAGTGATCCTGCAACGGCTATGTTGCAAGCTAAAGCATCATTAACCATGACGATGCAGCGAGATGCGGCGATTATGGCGTATAACGATGTCTTTTTAATGATGACGTTCTTCTTAGGTTTTGCTGCTTTTATGATGTTTTTTGTTAAATCAAATTCGAATCCTGCATCAATTGAAGGTGGGGCGCATTAATTTTTTTATGTGTGCTCGCTTCTTCAAGTGGTTTGGGTATAATGCGGCAGAATATTGAAATGAGGTTCTCATGCGTTTAGATAAATTTTTGTGCGAAACAACAGGTGCCACTCGTAAAGAAGCAACTCGTATTATTAAAAGTGGTACGGTTACCGTTGATGGTGTGAAAACCAAGGTTACTTCTGTAAAAGTAACGGATGACTCAACGGTTGAGTGGGATGGTCGTGAACTTAAATTCCATGGTCCTCGTTATATTATGCTATTTAAGCCAGATGGTTACGTATGTTCTCATGAAGACAATACTCACCCATCGGCATTAACGCTTTTAGATGAAGTTAATCTTGAGAAACTGCACTTTGCGGGTCGTCTTGATGTAGATACGACAGGTTTGGTATTAATTACTGATGATGGTCAATGGTCACATAAGATCACATCTCCAAAACGTAAGTGTCCAAAAACGTACCGAGTGTGGTTAGCTGAATCTATCGGTGCTGATTACGCTGAGCAATTAGCAGAAGGTATTCAACTTAAGAGTGAAACTGGTTTAACTATGCCAGCGGTAATGGAAATTGTTGATGAAGACGAAAACGAACTTCTATTAACGATTCAAGAAGGTAAATATCACCAAGTGAAACGTATGTTTGCAGCGCTTGGTAATAAAGTTGATGGCTTACACCGTTCTCAAATTGGCGGTTTAGGTTTAGATTATTCTCTAGAGCCTGGTGAATATCGCTACCTGACTGAAGAAGAAGTTGAAGCTGTATTCGCATAGCTTCTAGCCGCTTTATAAAGAAAAACGGTATGATCTCGGTCATGCCGTTTTTTTATACTATTAGCGGGTATAAACATTTGAGCATCCTTGCGTAAATTAGTGCAAAGTTCTAAGAATTGATAAGCAGACAAACGTTTGTCGTGTTAAAATTTCAAACTCCTTTTGCTCTTTCTTTTTGTAGGATCAGTTATGTCCACAAGTTCTAGTGCTTCTCCTGAGGTACCCACACTCAATTTATTACTCATTGTTATTTTGGGTGCTATTGCGGCATTAACTCCACTTGCAATTGACATGTATTTGCCAGCAATGCCAAGTATTGCGGCTGACTTAGGTGTATCTGCCGGTTCGGTTCAAATGACATTAACGGCTTATACTGCCGGTTTTGCTATTGCTCAGCTTATTCATGGCCCACTTGCAGATAGCTATGGGCGTCGACCTGTTTTAATCATAGGGACTATTTTATTTGCCGTGTGTGCGGTGATTGGTGCTTTGGTTGATAGTATCGAGTCCTTAATGTATATCCGAGTATTACAAGGCGTAGCTGGGGCGGCGTCATCAGTGGTTATTCAGGCCATTGTTCGAGATATGTTTGATAAAGAAGATTTTGCGAGAACCATGGCGTTTATTACTTTGGTAATGACGGTTGCGCCATTAGCGGCGCCTATGATTGGTGGCCACTTAGCGGTGTGGTTTGGCTGGCGTTCTATCTTTTGGTTATTGGCCGTTTTTTCGGTATTAATCATTTTTGCGATTTTGTGGAAAATTCCAGAAACATTAAAAGAAGAGAATCGCGAACCGTTCAAATTAAGCTCTTCTTTACGAAATTATTTATCGCTATTTAAGAACCCGGTATCACTTGGGCTGATCTTCTCTGGTGCATTCTCATTCTCTTGTATGTTTGCATTTTTAACCGCTGGCTCATTTGTTTATATCGATATTTATGGCGTGAGTGTTCAGAACTTTGGTTACTTATTTGGTTTAAATATTGTTTTTCTAATCATTATGACGACGCTAAATGGCCGTATCGTAAAACGAGCGGGCTCTCATAATATGCTAAAGTTGGGGCTGTCGATCCAGTTGTTCGCTGGCATACTGATGATGATTGGTCAGTGGTTAGGTTGGGGGTTATGGGGAACGGTTATCCCAGTGGTCTTGTCGGTTGGGTGTATTTCTACTATTGGTAGTAATAGTATGGCGTTATTATTAAGTCATTACCCTAAAATGGCAGGGACAGCGTCTTCTCTAGCTGGTACATTACGTTTCGGTACTGGCTCATTAGTTGGGGTCGGTATTGCAATGCTGCCGTCAGATTCGGCGTGGCCTATGGTAGGCGCAATGACGGCGTGTTCAATTTTATCTTTTGGTTGTTATTTTGTTTTTGGGCGAAAAGCGTAAATGAGTGAAAAAAAATCAGTGCAGTATTATCAAGAAATTCAGCGTGTAATCAATGCTGCATTAGGTGATTTACAAGAGTCAAAAGACAGTGGTCGTTTACCTAAAAACCCTGTCAGTGCAAACCATTTTTTAATTCGCTGGGTAACCACTGCAATTAAGTCACAGCGCTTTGCTCATTGCGTAGCCGGTGATCTAAAAACATGGCAAAAAGAAGGGCGCACAAAAGGAACGGGTACTGAGTTGCCGACTCGTTTTGAGCATTACTCGCGTTTATATGGTGAGTTAGCGCCTGTTGAAAATACAAAGCCTATTACAAAAGAAGCGATTTTAGCGTGGGGTGAGTTTTTAGAAGAAGAGAAAGAGTGGTGTGTAACAACAGAATACGAAGTGCTGCCAAAGGCGTCTTTATTTTCTGATGGTGATCACTCGCTAATTATCTGCTCTACACAGCTTGAATCTTGTTTTGATGGTGAAGATGATTCTGCCGAGTTAGTGAAACCATTAACCTGTTATGTTCGCGGTAATCACCATGAGTTTATTGAATCTGCTTATGAGCATGGTTTGATGGTTCACAAGCGTTCTGATTATAAGTCGAAAGTGAAATATCATGGTGAGTACCTGATTTTCCCTCGTAACCACAGCTTACAATTAGCAGAAACACCATTTTCATTTAATGTGAAGAAATAGAGTTTCTCTTTTATTTATAATAGTGAAAAGCGCAGACTATCTGCGCTTTTTTGTGTTTGCTGCTTTTTGATTATGGTTTTTCTTTTTACTCTTTTTACTCTGTTGGTATTTATTCGGCTTCTGCTTTTTTACAAATCGCTTTCACCATGCCTTTAAAAATAAACAAATGCGCAGGGAACATTGCGAACCAATACATTAACCCCCAAAAGCCTTTAGGGTGCCACCATGCACGGACATCTAACTGGCGATGATTCTCATCTATCTCTTTGATTGAAAACTCTAATCGTCCTAGCCCTGGGGCTGTCATTCCAAACAGTAATGATAAGAACTTATTCTCTTCGCAACGAATCACTTTCCATGAATCAATATAATCGCCTAGTTGTACTTTTCCTGATTCAGGTCTTCTTCTTATCGGGAATGAACCTCCAAGTAAAGGGTCTAACCATTCTCTGGTTCGCCATAATGCGTTTGCGAAGAAATAGCCTTCTTTGCTGCCTAAACGTTCAATTACGGTCCATAATTGTTGAGCTGAGGCGGTGGTTGTAAAGTTTGCCCCTGCTTGTTTTGGATAATAACCATAATCTGATTTCCAACGTTTTAATGCGCTTGGATCAAAGCCCCAAATCTCTGTTTTTATTGTTTCGTCATTGGTTTCTTGGGCCTTATTTATGGCATCAGATAATGAAAGCAATGGTTGTGGGAATGTGCGTTCTATTTTTGAGTTATCCGCAATTAAATCATGGTCTATGCCTGCTAATAGTGCTCGGCCTAAATCTGATGGGACAGAAGTGACAATACCAAGCCATAAACCAGCAAAAGAAGGGGAAATAAATCGCGTTGGAATGATTTTTATAGAGCGATGATTACGTTTGGCAATGAGATGAAATAGATCTTGATAGCTCACCGTTTCAGGGCCGCCTGCTTCAAAGGTGATAGAGTCGGCTAGCGGGTAATCAATACATTGAATTAAATAATGGTTTAGGTTTTCTATCGCAATCGGGTTTGCTTGTGAATTAATCCAAACCGGACAGATTAATACCGGGAAATGGTTAACAAAATCAGTCATGATTTCAAAAGCGGCAGAGCCTGTACCAATGATGATTCCTGAATTGATTTCTATGGTAGGAATACCTGTTGAACGCAGTAATTCACCCGTTTTCTTACGTGCAAGTAAATGTTGAGATTGATAGCCTTCTGGCTGTAAAGCACTTAAGTAAATGATTTTAGATAGGGATGATTGTTCTGCTGCGATTTTAAAGTTTTCAGCAAGGGAGACTTCATAATCAATAAAATCATGACCATGGGACATGCCGTGAACTAAAAAGAACGCAATGTCACAGTGTTCTATTATGGGAAGAATAGAATCAGCTTCTTCTAAGTCAAGGTAATGGCATTGTAAGTTTGGATGGTTAACAACTCTATCGAGTAGGTAATCTATATTACGAGCGCAAGCAACGACGTTATGTCCTTGTTGTAATAGTTGTGGGATTAATTGTGACCCCACATATCCAGAGGCACCAACGATTAAGATTGTCTTTTTTTTATTCAAGATTATTCCTTTATCTTGTGAATATAAATATTAATTACATTTTGATTCTAGTACAATTTGTAGGCATATACCTAATGGATCTTATGTAGTGCAAATGGTTAATTTGTTGTTTATTTGAGGTTCTTCATGTCTGTTTTTCTTTCTAATGTCATTGGTCACACTCGTGGTGAGTTTCTTAAGCGATTATTAATGATCGCTATTCCTATTGCCTTGCAAAATATTATGTTTTCAAGCCGTGGCTTAGTGGACGTACTTATGCTCGGTCAATTAGGCGAAGCTGAGATTGCCGCGGTTGGTGTGGCGAGCCGAGCAACATTTGTGACGACGATTATGTTGGTTGGTGTAACAACAGGCGGCGCACTATTAACCGCCCAATATTGGGGAGCACAAAATAAAGAGGGGGTACGCCAAAGTACCGCACTCACTTGGATGGTGAGTATGGCAATGGCGACCATTCCTGTTGCACTGTTCTTTTTGATTCCAGAACAAATTATGTCATTGGCGACTGACTCTCAAGAAGTCATTGATTTGGGCGCAGATTATCTCTTTATTACCGCACTTACTATGTATGTAGTTTCTTGTGGCAGTAGTATGGCGGTTGGCTTACGCTCTATTCATCAACCGGGTGTTAGTACGTTTTTTAGTGGTATTGGCATTGTCGCTAATGTGTTTTTTAACTGGGTGCTAATCTTCGGTAATTTAGGCGCACCAGCGATGGGTATTAAGGGGGCTGCATTAGCAACCTTGATCAGTGGCATTATTGAAATTGTCTTTTTATATGGCTACCTTTACAGTCGTTCGCACTTATTAAGCTTTGGTATTGAAGAGGTTAAAGCGGTATTAAATTGGCCAAAAATTTCTAAGTTTCTTTCTTTATCTTTGCCTACAACGTTTAACTTTTTGGTCTGGTCTGCGGGGATATTTGCTTATCACGCCATTATGGGACAGTCAGGCGTTCAAGGTTTAGCTGCGCTGTCGGTGATTTCTCCTATTGAATCTATTGCACTTAGCTTTCTTCTTGGTACTGCGGGGGCAGCTTCGGTATTGATCGGTAACCAGCTTGGCGCTAAAAAATATGAAGCGGTGTATTACCAAAGCTGGGGCGTATTGGGCTTGAGCGTTGCAACCAGCATGGTTATTGCACTGTTTGTTATGGTATTTCAGCATCAAATTTTGGATATGTTTCCGGCATTAACCACTGAAACACGTGCGATTGCTGAGAAGTTTATGGCTATTCTTGCCATTATTATTGTGATCCGAAGTGTGCCATTGACGGCAATCGTTGGAGTGCTGCGTGCTGGAGGAGACGTTAAGTATTGTTTATACCAAGATATTATCTCTCAGTGGTTTATCGGGATCCCAATTGCTGCAGTTGGTGCATTAGTCTTAGGTTTACCTCCTGAGTATGTTTATGCCCTATTTATAGTGGAAGAAATAGTGAAATGGTTTGGTTCAATTTATCGAATGAAATCTAAAAAATGGATTAAAAATCTGGTAGATGCGTAGGAAAGTTCGCTTTTTGGTGAGTATTAAACACTAGGAAACCCTGTAACTATAAAAAGCTTTATGAAAGCAGGGTTATAGTGTAGATTCTGTTGCCGACATCACAAAAAGCGTTGAGGGAACACATGTTAAAACTGACAAACTTGAATAAGGGATATTTGGATGGTGGCGAGTTTCATCCAATCCTTCAAGGGGCAGAGTTAACAATAGAACAAGGCGCTCAAATTGCATTAATGGGTGAAAGCGGCTCTGGCAAAAGCACACTTTTAAACCTTATAGCAGGATTAGACAGTGTAGACAGCGGTGAAATTGATATCGCTGGTTTTGCTATGCACTCTCCAAAACAAGGCACTCGTACTTCTTATCGTCGTAATAATATCGGTCTTGTGTTTCAACAGTTTAATCTTCTTCCTACATTAACAATTGCTGATAACATTCGTTTTTGTCGTCAATTAAAAGGCTTACGAGATGATGATGCGTTATGGCGTCAAATTATTTCTGCTCTCGATCTTATGCCATTATTGGGTCGTTATCCTGAGGAAGTATCAGGAGGGCAACAACAACGTGCCGCGATAGCCCGTGCTTTATACATGGAACCTAAGCTGTTGTTGGCTGATGAACCGACAGGCAGTTTAGATGAAAAAAATGCAGAAGCAGTAATGCGTTTATTAACTCGCTTATCTCGAGATCTACATTGTACCTTATTATTGGTGACTCACAGTGAGAAAGTTGCTGATCACATGGATGGCTTGGTAAAACTTCAGGGAGGCTTGCTGAATGTTATTGCCGGTAGCTAAAGCGCTTCTTGGACATTACCGCAGGCATCCATTACAAATATTTTTAGTATGGCTAGGCTTAACGCTAGGTGTCTCACTTTTGGTTGGTGTTTTAGCAATTAATCATCATGCTAAAATGAGTTATAACGAAGGGGAGAAATTATTTTCAAATCCTTTCCCTAATCGTATTCGTGTCATTCAAGACAATACCACTATTCCTCAGGCGTTCTACATTAACTTACGTCGAGCTGGTTATACCCAGTGTATGCCCGTACAAACGCAGCATTTAGAAACTAAAGACGATATAAATATTTCGGTTGTTGGGATTGACCCAGTTGCACTGATGCAGATATCTGCGAATAATCTTGCCAAAACCGATGATATGCTCTCGTTAATGCGTCCTCCATTTCCGATATTGATTAGTCAGCCCTTAGCATCCTATTTTAGTTTGGATGATGGCGATTACATCGAACTGCAAAATCAATCTAATATTGGCCCCGTTATTATTGATAAAGCGCAGCGTTTGTCTGGCTCTCGAATTTTTTCGGATATCGCTTTAACCAAAATGCTAGGCCATAAAACAGGTTTTGATATTTTGCTTTGTGGCGAGATGTCAGATAAGAAAAAGGAACGTTTAGAGAGAATGCTGCCAAGAGGGTTGCAGCTTGAAACACATAAAGAGTCGGGATTAACCGCGTTAACTAACGCGTTCCATATCAACTTATTGGCAATGGGTATGCTCTCTTTTGTTGTTGGGCTATTTATTTTTTATCAGGCGATGTCACTCTCTTTTATTCAACGTCAGCCATTGGTGGGCACATTACGACAAATTGGGGTGTCAACTAAAGAGTTAATTATAGCCATGAGCCTCGAAGTTTTCTTATGGATTATTATTGGTTGGGTAAGTGGTAATTTCTTTGGTTTGTTATTGGCAAATGAATTGATGCCAACCGTTTCTAATAGCTTGTACTCTTTATATAACGCTGATGTAGGTCTACTTATTACATGGAGTTGGGATTGGAGTTACCAAAGCTTATGGATGGCCATTGTCGGTTCTGTATTGGCTTGTGGTTGGCCACTTTATCGATTATTAAGTATTGAACCAATTCGACTAACAGCCCGTTTGTCGTTGGCGCGATTTGCAGGCAAAGAGTTTGAAGTTCAAGCTATTATTGCGTGTGTATTTTGTGTTGCGGCTTATTTGATCAATCTATTACCTCACAGTCATGAAAATGGATTTATGTTGATCGGATTTTTAATGATTAGCGTTGGCTTATTAACGCCATACATTATTTGGAAGTTTTTTGACTGGTTATCTTATCGACTACCTTCTGCAAAAGCGCGTTGGTTCTTTTCTGATTCGGCAGCAAGTTTAAGCTACCGTGGAGTTGCTGCGATGGCCTTTATGTTGGCATTAGCATCAAATATAGGTGTGGAGACCATGGTGGGTAGTTTTAGGGCTACGACCAATAATTGGCTTGAACAACGTCTTGCAGCAGATATTTATATAGAGCCGAGTAAAGTATCTGCCAGCCGTATTAGTCATTGGTTAGAAAAGCAACCGGAAGTTGAATCTGTTTGGAGACAATGGAAAATTGACTATCAAACCGAATATGGAAATTTAGAAATCTTAAGTACGGGACCTACTCTTGGTGAGAAAAGCGCACTGACGATGAAGGTTGCTATTCCTGAGTTTTGGTATTCTCTTCACCACAGTCGTAGCTTGCTTATCAGTGAATCGATGGCATTAAAATGGAATATGAAGCCGGGGGATTACTTAGATCTTCCTGCGCCTATGGGGGATAACTGGCAAATCTCTGGGGTTTATTATGATTACGGTAACCCGTATAACCAATTATTACTTTCTCACAGTGCTTGGTTAAAAGTATTTGGCGGGCAAGGTAAGACAGGGATTGGTGTTGTGCTTAACGATACTGAGAAACGAACAGAGTTGATTGGTCGGATTTTAAAGCAATATCGATTACCGGTTGAGCAAGTTAATGATAATAATAATATCCAAGTGAAGGCGATGAAGGTCTTTGATCGTACTTTTATTGTGACAGGAACGCTTGGAAATTTAACGTTAGTTATTGCTGTTTTTGGTCTGTTTTTTGCGACCTTAGTCGGTGAGGTCTCACGTCAACGACAGACTGCATTATTACGTTGTTTAGGCTTGTCGGGTAAAGAGCTGATTTTATTAGGTGGCTTGCAACTCCTTACCATTGGGTTGTTTACCATTTTAATCGCACTGCCGCTTGGTATTATTCTTTCTCAATTGCTTATTGATATTGTAATGAAATATGCGTTTGGCTGGACAATGCAAATTAATTATTTCCCGATGGAATATCTGATGACATTTTCATGGACATTATTGGCACTAACGGTTGCAGGAGCCGCAACGGTTTGGAGGGTGACAAGGCGGCAAGCTATCATTTCATTAAGGGAATCATTGTAATGAAACAAAAGGATGTTAAGAAAATTAGCCTTACAATATCACTCTTAATATGTGTGTGTATTGTGGGGGCTACTCTTGGTTATTACATTAATTGGAAAGAGGTTGATACAGTAGGAGATAATGAAATCAATTCAATTTTCTCTCCGTCTAGCTATGCTTTCTTTGATCCTGTATTACCGGGAGCCCCTTTATCTTTTCCTAAAGATTTTGGAGAGCATACTTCGTTTCAGCACGAAAAATGGATGATGACAGTCAATGCGGTTGATCAAGAAGGCAATAGTCTAGGTATTCAATGGACGATGTTCCGTGTATCTAATGATGATCGAGAAACCAAAGGTTGGTTAGACCCTCGCCTGTATGTAGCAAAGGTAATTATAACCACTAAAAATGGGAAGTGGGTTGATGAGCGTTTAGCTAGGGGAGGGATTGGCCAAGCAGGAATTTCGCAAAGCCCATATCGAGTATGGATTGATAATTGGCATTGGCGCAGTTTAGGACAGGACCCATTTCCTGGGATTTTATCGGCTGATTCGGATCACTTTTCATTAAAGCTTTCTATTAATGCTAATGATAAACCAGTCCCATTAGGTAATGGTGGTTACTCAAAAAAACACGACTTAATCCCAGTTGCATCACATGAATATATATTTCCCTTTGTAAACGTACGTGGAAACATTACTTTAGATAACAAAGCTTATACCATTTCTGGTAAGGCAATTTTAGAGCATGAATGGGCAAGTGGTTTTTTAGATGAGGATCAGCAAGGTTGGGATTGGTTTATTCTAAATCTTACTCAAGAGAGCAAGCTTCTTGTAGCGCAATATCGTCATAAAGAACAAGCTCCTTATCTCTATGGTGCACTGCTTTACAATAATGGTGATTATGTTTCTTTGAGTGGTGATGACGTTACTTTACAAACATTACCAGCACGTAAGCTTAAGAATGGTCGTAAATTACCCCTTCAGTGGATCATTAATGTTCCTGAATACAGGCTTAATTTAACTACTCAAGTGATGAGGAATGAGCAATGGCTTGATACGCTTATTCCATACTGGCAAGGCCCAATAACAACAACTGGTTCACATCAAGTTACAGGATTTATGCAATTAACGGGATACTAATTGTAAAAAAAGATTTTCGTTGCGAATAAAACATAGTATAACAGCTAACACATCGGTTTTTCCGAGCTTTTATCTCTGAAGAAGCGATTATTCTTGATCTAGAACAACGGGTAGACTTTTCTCTTCGTTTTTCAAAAACTAATTTTTATAAGTAAAGGACATCTTATGAGTGATGTTATTAAGAATTTTTTCAAACTAGAATCTGCCGGCGGGATTCTATTAGTCATTGCAGCAGCGATTGCGATGATGGTTGCTAACTCTTCTTTAGCGCCAATGTACGATACGTTTTTACATTCTTACGTTGGTGGTATGTCTGTTTCACATTGGATTAATGATGGCTTAATGGCTGTTTTCTTTCTTTTGATTGGCTTAGAAGTAAAGCGTGAGTTACTTGAAGGTGCGTTAAAGTCAAAAGAAACAGCAATATTCCCTGCGATTGCCGCGGTTGGTGGCATGCTTGCTCCTGCGCTTGTTTACGTAGCTTTTAATATCGGTGACCCTGAAGCGTTATCTGGTTGGGCTATTCCTGCTGCAACGGACATTGCTTTTGCTTTAGGTATTATGGCACTGCTTGGTAACCGTGTTCCTGTGAGCTTAAAGGTGTTCTTACTTGCTCTTGCGATCATCGATGACCTTGGCGTTGTTGTTATTATTGCTTTCTTCTACACCAGTGATCTTTCAGTACTTGCATTGGTTATCGGTTTTGTTATGACAGGGGTCCTGTTCTTACTTAATGCGAAACATGTGTCTAAAATTCGTTGGTACTTATTGGTTGGTTTTATCTTATGGGTAAGCGTACTTCAATCAGGTGTTCATGCGACGTTAGCGGGTGTGGTACTTGGTTTTGCTATCCCACTGAAAGGCAATAAAGGTGAGCGTTCTCCATTGAAACATATGGAACATGCACTTCATCCTTATGTGGCATTCTTGATTTTGCCAATATTTGCTTTTGCCAATGCTGGTATTTCATTAGAAGGTGTATCACTTGACAGCCTAAGTACAACGTTACCATTGGGTGTTGCATTCGGTCTGCTTATTGGTAAGCCACTTGGTATCTTTAGCTTCAGTTATATTGCGGTTAAATCAGGTGTAGCGAAACTACCAACTGGCGTAAATATGATACATATCTTCGCGGTATCGGTGTTATGTGGTATTGGTTTTACTATGTCAATCTTTATCTCATCGCTTGCATTTGGTAGCGCATACCCTGAGTTTGATAAGTTAGCACGTTTAGGTATCTTAATGGGCTCTACTTTAGCAGCAGTGATTGGTTATATTTTATTAAGTGTTTCACTGCCTAAAAAAGCCAAAGTATAAAAGCAGAATTAACGTTTAAAAATAAGAATACCTCGCATTATGCGGGGTGTTTTTTTATCTAGAACGTAATACCAATCGTAGTAAATAACTGAACATCCTAGCTAGTTAAAACGCTCGATAACTGCGTTGGGATTTTTGATTGTAGAATAACTACTTATCAAAACTATTTATTGAAAAGTGCCGCCTTGTTCTCAAGCCTTTTTCCTTCGCTATTTCTAGTCACTTACTTACTGTGATTGGTATAAACAAAAAAAAGCCCAAACAAAAAATTGAATGGGCAAAAAGGAATATAAGGAATTATGAAAAAGCTATAGTTGATAAGATAAAATTTGGCGGCCTGCTAAATTTCAGTTGTTTATTATCAACGGGTACTAATTGAGACTTACGATAATTTGTTTAGTTCAAAAAAAATTCGTTTTTTTCATTTATTTTTTGAATAGCGAGATTTTAATCTTTCTAATAAAGAAAAACCCACTATCGATAAGCGCCAAAATGGCAGATAGTGGGTTACTTGAATTAATCAAGAAAAAGCAGTGGAATTATGAACATAAATTCAGACTCTCACTTATTGAGAAAGTTCAAAATAAAATTCAAATAGAGAGAAAAAGTGAAGATACTTCTATTTTTTTCTCTAAAATTGGCGGCACACATCCAACCACTCACTATTTTGACGAAAATTGTCATAAATCGGATGCGAACTGGATAAGAACCTTTTATCCTAGAAGGTAATTATTAAAAGGAAAGTTGAACATGATCATCAAACCTAGAATTCGTGGATTCATTTGTACAACCACTCACCCAATTGGTTGTGAGCAAAACGTGAAAGAACAAATTGCCCTAACTAAAGCGCAAGGCCCAATTGCTAACGCACCTAAACGTGTTTTAGTTGTTGGCTCTTCAAGTGGCTATGGTCTTTCTTCTCGTATTACAGCTGCTTTTGGTGGTGGTGCATCAACAATTGGTGTTTTCTTTGAGAAAGCAGGCACTGAGAAGAAGCCAGGTACTGCAGGTTGGTACAACTCAGCGGCATTTGATAAGTTTGCTAAAGAAGAAGGCCTATACTCTAAGAGTTTAAATGGCGATGCGTTCTCTAACGAAGCAAAACAAAAAACAATCGACTTAATTAAAGAAGATTTGGGCCAGATTGATATGGTGGTTTACTCTCTGGCTTCTCCAGTGCGTAAAATGCCAGAAACAGGTGAAGTTATTCGTTCTTCACTAAAACCTATTGGTGAGACGTACACAGCGACGGCTGTTGATACCAATAAAGATGCGATCATTGAAGCATCAGTTGAGCCTGCTACAGAACAAGAAATCCAAGACACAGTTACCGTAATGGGTGGCGAGGATTGGGAACTGTGGATGAGCGCATTATCTGAAGCGGGTGTTTTAGCTGATGGTTGTAAAACAGTTGCGTATAGCTACATCGGTACTGAGTTAACGTGGCCTATCTACTGGGACGGCGCGCTAGGTAAAGCGAAGATGGATCTAGATCGTGCAGCGGCAGCGCTAAACGAGAAACTTTCAGCGACAGGTGGCACGGCAAACGTTGCTGTTCTTAAGTCAGTAGTGACTCAAGCAAGTTCTGCGATCCCTGTTATGCCTCTTTATATCGCAATGGTATTTAAGAAGATGCGTGAAGAAGGCGTACATGAAGGTTGCCAAGAGCAAATTTTACGTATGTTTAGCCAACGTTTATACAAAGAAGATGGTTCTGCTCCAGAAGTGGATGATCAAAACCGTCTACGTTTGGATGACTGGGAGCTTCGTGAAGACATTCAAAAACACTGTCGTGAGCTATGGCCACAAGTAACGACTGAGAACCTAAAAGACTTAACAGACTACGTTGAGTATAAAGAAGAGTTCTTAAAACTGTTCGGCTTTGGTGTTGAAGGCGTTGATTACGACGCTGACGTAAACCCAATGGTTGAGTTTGATGTTGCTGATATCTAATACCAATCTACATAAGTATTTGATCATTCTTGCTTGTTAAAATCGATTATATCTGCGTTATAAATTTTGTAATTAGATCCACTAGTTACTGTAATTTATGCCTTGCTCTAATCGATTTTCCCTGCGCAATTATCTGAACAACTACTTATCCAGAATGGTATAATGTCTAAATAATTAGTTAATAGCAGACAAAATAAAACCCAGAGTGAGTAATCATTCTGGGTTTTTTATTGCTTATCGTTTATTGCAATTTATATATGTTGGTTCTTATATATTAGCGTTATGCTAGCAATATCATGATGGTACCTGCAACGGTCATCAGAATATTCGCAATGGCATAAGTACCCGCATAGCCTAGTGCTGGAATGGTACTGCGAGCGTGCTCGTTAACAACATCCATTGCTGGTCCACAAGTACGCGCACCTATGATGGCACCGATTAATAATGCACGGTTCATGTTCAGGATATAAGCCCCAACAAGATACGCAAGAATTACGGGAATAACACTGACTATTAATGCCGCGGCTAATACTTTAAGACCATCTTCTGAGAAGTATTCAATAATATTACCACCCGCACTGAGTCCAATACCCACCATGAAAACAAGCAGACCAAGGTTTTTGGTCATGTTTAGCGCCCCTTGAGGTACATAACCAAAGGTAGGGTGATTTGCTCGTAAGAAGCCTAAAGTGATCCCTGAGATCAATAAGCCAACCGCATTACCTAAACCAAAGGTCACTTGACCAAAGCTCATCGTGATCATACCAAACATGATCCCAAGTATAAAAAAGCTACAAAATGCTAATAGATCTGATACCTGACTATGAATGGAGATAAAACCAATTTTGTCTGCGATATGGTGAACTTTACTTTTTTCACCACTTACCTGAAGGATATCTCCTTTTGCAAGTACGATATCATGCTCAATTGGCATTTCAATTTGCGCTCGAACCACTCGGTTTAAGAAGCAACCGTATTCAGATAAATTTAATTCAGATAGGCGTTTGCCTGCAATATTATCATTTTTTACTACTATCTCTTCTTCAGCAATACGCAAATCTAATAGGTTGCGATCAAATACTTCTTTGCCGTTTCTGAAACTAGGATCAAGACGAGCATGGCTGTCTGGATAACCAACAAGAGCGATTTCGTCACTTTGCTGCAAGATATAATCGCCATCTGGGTTCGCAAGAATACCATTACGACGAATACGTTCAATGTGACAACCAGTTTGGCGGTGGATGCCTAGCTCACGTAAGTTTTTACCATCTGTCCAATCGATGAGTTCTTGGCCAACACGGTAAGCACGAATAATAGGGAGATAAACTTTTCGTTGACCAGCACTACCTATTCCTCGTTCTTGAGCAATTTGCATTGCACTGTCTTGCAGGTTTTGTTTTTGCAATTGAGGCAGTAAACGAGCCAATAAAATTAAGCTAGTTAAGCCAATTAAATAAGAAAAGGCATAACCAACACTTAGGTTATCAATTACTTTACTGAACTCTACGCCTTCAGGAAGCGAGGCTAAACCAGAATTCAACGCATCTTTAGCGCCCACTAATACTGGGGTAGCTGTAAGCGCTCCTGCCATCATACCTGTTGAAAGACCGTAATCTAGTTCGAAGTAATGACCTGTTAAAAAACTGAGCCCGACAGCAGAGGTTAATACAACCAATACTAATAATAGGTAGTGTTTACCATCACGTAGGAAGATACCAAAGAAGTTTGGCCCAGCTTCAATACCTACGCAAAAAATAAATAACATGAACCCGATATTGAGAGAGTCTGCACTAAAAGTATAGCCAAGACTTCCCATAAAGAGGGCGGTGATAAGAACACCAATAGAACTGCCTAATTGAAAGCTACCGATCTTAACTTTAGCGATAAATAAGCCGAGTGCGAGAACAACGAATAAAAGTAAGATATCGTTTTGCGATAACAAGGTCGCAACATCAATGTTCACTGTATTTTGCCTGAAATATTGAAGAAGAAAGTGTGATGCAAGTCTAACTTAAAAATGGCGAATGTATAACCATATTTATAAAGAAAATGAAAAAAAAATCACCGCTAAAGAGCGGTGATTCAAAGTTCATTCGTCTAGGTTATCTATTAATCAAATAGACCTAGTTTTTCTTTTGCATATGCTTCAAATTCAGTACAGCCACCAATGTGCTCTTGGTCGATAAAAATTTGTGGAACCGTATCCACTGGTTTACCTACTGTCTTTTCTAAATCTGCTTTAGATATACCTTCAGCGTGAATATCAACATAGCGATAGTTAAAATCGTCACGTTTTTCTTTTAGTGTATCAGCGTGCTCTTTTGCACGAACACAGAATGGGCAACCAGGACGACCAAAAATAACAACAAACATAGTGTTAACTCCAAAAAAATTAGTAACGTATGCGTAATACTCGCAATCAATAAGTACACTATGCCTGTTGATTTAAATAAAGTAAAGATGGTTTCACCTCTTTAATTGATAGGTAGTACCTATTGTTTTTGGCGTTTTTGTATACAGAAAGACTATTAAAATTAATTAGATTTATAAAAAAAGAACCAACAATAGAGTCAGTTCTTATAATAAAACTAGAGGCTGAAAAATAAGACTAGTGTGAAATGTTGTCTTTTTCATAACGAGAATCTTTTAATGCGTCTTTAACACGCTTTAAGTTATCTCTAAAACCAGCGCCGCGACGAAGGGTAAAGCCTGTTGCTAATACATCGATAACAGTCATTTGTACTACACGGCTCGCCATTGGCATATATACATCGGTATCTTCGGGAACATCTAAGCAAATAGCTAAGGATGCCATTTTTTCAAGAGGAGAGTCTTTTGCTGTAATCGCAATAACTGTAGCGCCATTAGATTTCGCCAACTCTGCAATTTCGACCAAGCTTTTGGTGCGGCCTGTGTGTGAGATAAGAACGACTACGTCATTTTCAGTATTGTTAATGCAACTCATGCGCTGCATTACAATATCGTCGAAACAGGTAATTGGAATATTAAAACGGAAGAATTTATTCATCGCATCATGAGCGACAGAGGCCGATGCACCGAGACCGAAGAAAGAGATTTTTTTTGCTTGAGTTAATAAATCAACAGCACGGTTTACTTGCATTGGATCTAGACTGTTTTTTGCAACATCTAAACAAGCCATTGTTGATTCAAAAATCTTATGAGTATAGGCATCAGGGCCGTCGTTTTCTTCAACATTACGGTTCACGTAAGGCGTACCATTCGCCAAACTTTGAGCTAAATGCAGTTTAAAATCAGGAAATCCTTTAGTGTCCAAGCGGCGACAAAAACGGTTAACGGTAGGCTCACTTACATCTGCCATTTTTGCTAATGTAGCAATGCTAGAGTGAATGGCGGTTTGCGGTGATGCCATGATAACTTCAGCAACTTTGCGTTCTGATTTACTGAAGTTATCTAAATTATTCTGTATTTTTTCAATCGTATTCATAGTCGCTCTTCTTACATCCTACCCTTGGTATAACCTTAGCCAGAATAGTGAGTATTCTGGTTAAGGCTATAACGCTGTTATCTATATTTAGTATATACGTTTGTATTGTTTGCCTCTAACAAATGACGAAGTTGAGTGTATTTTTATAACAATAGTATGACAGATCTCTAAAAAAACTTTCAATTTAGAAAGTCTATTTGAGTGATTAGATATCATTAATGCCAAATCATGCGGTTTTTTGTGATTAAATTTCAAATTTGAAGGAAAATAATTACAAAAAAGGCGACTTTATGTGGATAAAGTCGCCTTTGAATTTCAAGCTATATTATTAGTTAGCGCGAGATAAAATTGAGTCTGTTAAGGCAAGCAGTTGAGGCTGTGAGATCTCACTACTGTTAGCGATTTCTCTTTGCTCAATAAGTACACTTTGTAAAATTTCTTTTGTGGTTAACGGGTTGGCAAGAACAACTCTAAACACAATCGTAGGGTTATATTGATAAGCCTCTGGAGTCAATCGTGTTCGAGAAACAAAAGATTTCCCAGTCTCGCGTTGCGTCTTTTGGATGTACTTTGTTAAATTATCCAAGTGTTCATAGATGTCAGCTCTTTCAGTATCGTTAGCTAAGCGTAATGCTTGTTTTACTTTTGATGGAACATAACGATAAGTCAGTAAACAAAGCTCAGGCTCTGTTACGATCTCAAAATCGTCTTGTTGTTGGATCAACTCAGAGAAATATTTTGCTTTTTCTATACTTTGGTTAATTAATAGTTCGTAACCCGGGCGGCTAATAACGTTGAAGCAAGAGTACAACAGCATCGCCATTCCGCTACGAGAGCCTTCAAGCGTATGTCGACCTAGATCTTTTGAGCCTTTTCGTAAGATGTACTCAGCATGATGTTGAATAGAAGACATGAGTTCTGGATCTTTAAAGATAACCATACCTGCCCCCATTGGAACATAAAGTTGCTTATGCGCATCAATCGTTACTGAATCCGCTAAATCAATACCATCCAATAGATGACGATAGGTATTTGACATTAATGTTGCACCACCCCAAGCGGCGTCGACGTGAAAATGACACGCTTCTTTTTGAGCTACTTTTGCAAGTTGGCGTAGTGGATCAATGGTGCCAGTTTCTGTGGTTCCAGCAACACCAATAATAGCCAATGGTTTAATGTTTTTCTCTTTTGCAGCAGCAATTTTTAACTGTAAGTCATCTAAGCAAATACGATTGTTATTGTCGGTTTTGACCGCAATGACGCCATCTTGACCAATACCTAGAACGTCAGCGGCTTTTTTGACTGAGTAATGACCTCGCTCAGAAACGAAAATGGCAAGACCATTGCATTTGTAATGAGTAAGGGCGGCAAATAAACCTTGTTTAGCGATGCCTTCAAAATCACCATCTGGTTTAAATAGTCGATTTCTTGCGACCCAGAGTGCGGTAATATTTGCAATGGTTCCACCAGAACAGAATGCACCTAAAGAGTGATCTGCACTGTGCATCCAGTGTTGGTAAAATGCATCTTTCTCACCATAAATAAGGCGGTGTAAGATCCCAAGGACTTGACGCTCTAGTGGAGTGAATGCTTTGGATGTTTCAATTTTAACCAAGTTTTGATTTAGAGCGATCATGATTTTAGACAACGGCATTAAGAAATAAGGCAATGCCGAGGTCATGTGACCGATAAAACTTGGCGCAGAAGTATGAACAGATTGAGATACAAGGTTATCTAATAAGTGCTCGGTATGTTCAGAAACATAAGTAGGCGTTTCTGGCATTGAAGAGTCAGTAAAATCTTTTTCGATTTCAGTTAGAGGCTTCTCTTCTGCAACTATATGTTCTCGTAAGAATTGATTCAGGTTTTGAGAGAGTTCTTGCTCAATTTTTCCAAGAGTCGAATCGGGCGCTTCCGGAACAGTAAAAATTCGCAGCATGCTTTCTAAATTGGCATCCGCTGTCTTGTTGTCTGTTACCATGGTATCTGTTCTATTCTGTTGGTGATTAAAAAAGCAAAGTTGCGTTCTCTTTGCCCATGACTAAGGGCACAATTTAGAACAAAATAAGAAAAATGTCTTGTCTAAATGTGCCACATGGACTTATGAGGGCATAAATTGTTATAAAACTAAGCGCTTTGTTGAATTAATAAACAAATTATTTGCAGCTAATATCGCTGATTTGAGTGATTGTTTTATTATAGGTTTTTAGCGGAGCATCAATTTCTTTTGGGTGGCTAAGAATGTCTGCAAAAGCAGAGCGCAATTCATAGTTTTGTTTATGTGGCGGTGCTTGGCGATCGTCAAAGGTGATTTTTGCGACTTTGCCTAATGCATCATCGTTCATGGAAAGTGACTTTATTTCTTTTTGGTCAAGTTGTAGCCATGATTCGATAGATTGATTTGTTTTTACTTTTGAAGGGTCATTCTTTAAATAAAAGTCTACCGCTGCACGATTTAATTCAAAATGATGTTTACGGCCTTTTAGAAACCAGTCGCCAACACTTTCTAAATTTGGATCTTTTTTAACTGTAATAGCAATTAGCTCTTCATACCAAGTTAAAGAGGCATCAACATATTGGCTGTATTTGTCACTTAAACATTCAGTATTAGCTGCTTGAGCAGAGGTAGCTAGTAAAGCGAAAGGTAAAATGAGCGCGGCAAGTTTCATTACAAATCCTTAAGAATGAATCGTTATTATTAATTTTGAATTGTAGGGAGAGTGACATTAAAAGCAATTGAAACAACTCACAATGTGACGCTTCCCTACTATTTATATATTATAGAGAAACAAAAAATAACATTAAAAACGGAACCAATAGACTTAAAATAAACCCACTCACTATTGCAATAGGAACACAGCGTATGCCTCCACAATTTTGAATTACCGGCAGAGTGAAGTCCATTGCTGTTGCTCCCGCATAACCAATAGAAGTGACTGGGTAGCGATGAATCAAGGTTGGAATCAATAATAGAGCGACTAATTCTCGCATTAACTCATTTAAGAAGGCAGCACCACCATAGACTGGTCCTAATGCATCACCCATTAAAATACCTGCCAGAGAATACCATCCGAATCCTGACGCCATTGCTAAACCATGCTGCAAAGGAATATCTAAAATAAGCGCAGCAATAAGTCCCCCAATTAATGATGTAGTGAGAATCACCAACGCAATGATTATCCCATGTTTATTAAGTAGTATTTGACGAAGTGATAGTCCACTGTTTCGAAGTTGAATACCAATTAAAAAAAGTAAGATTAGTAGAATTAATTCGCTGGCTTCCTCTACCCAAGATAAATCAATACCACTGATTAAACCAAAGAGCAGGCCAGCCGCAACGGCAAGCAATAGCTTGGCTGACTCTAAGATCATTTTAAATAAAGGTAGCGTGTTTTTATTTCCTTCAGAGTTGAGCGGAAAAAGTTTATCCATTATTGGTAATATGGCTAGGTTACATACACTAATACAGATAAAAAATGCAGTGGTTATCGTCAGTATTTGATTTAAGTTTTGTGCTAAATTATCAAGTGCAGCGAGGCTTAGCCCCATAAGAGCAAGTATAACGGTAACTAAGTGACTGGTAGCAGCATTGATATATTGGAGAGGTTGTTTTTTATGTAATGGGATTAAATAACCAAAAAGCAGTGGTAAAAAAACAAATAACATTCCAGAAAGCATGATCTAAACCTCATCCATGAAGAAGCCTTGAGAATATCAAGGCTTTTTAACGACATCAATATAAGTTGGCTGTTTTGATGTAATTAAATTACAAACCACTACTTCTTAATGTTTCTTTGATTCTATCTTTAAATTGACTATCGGTCAGGTTACTGAGTGTGTAGAGGGCTTCTGCGCCTTCTAATGTAATTTCCACGTCATGATCGTCAATGGCGTCATCTTTGTTTCTAAACATCAAAAGGTGACTCGCAATACGAGCAATGTCTAAGTAATTAATAGGATAACTTGAGTCTGAGGATTTTTCTTCGTTAGTTGCCACAGATAAAAAATCACCATCAAACTGCCAGTGATTGAGTACATGATAGCTGGTGTCATTACACTCTCTATTAAAAATATAGACCGCTAATTCAAGATCTAGATAATTGCCTTTTTCAAGATAGTCATAGTACTGATTAACAAGGCAAAATAAACCGATATCCGCAAGCAACCCGGTCAAGAGTGCTTTTTCTGGTTCAAGGTAATCAAGCGAGTCATCTTCAGACGCTTTTATTATCTCTTCACATACCATAGTCATTACTGCTGCAAATTCACGAGAGCGAGCTGCACTTTTACGTAATAGAGAATTACATTCTTTATTCAGATCACTTGAGTGCTTTAATTGTTCAATTGCTTGTGCCGTTACAATATCACGCACGCGAAAAATACCGAGACGTGAAACTGCCGTTAATACATCGGTACAAGTAATATTTCGTCGATTAAAGACCACTGAGTTTGCCATTCTAATAACAATGGCGGTGAGGCTCGGGTCTTCTAATAGAGTATCTGAGACATCTTTAATTAATGTGCCTTCAAGGGTACATAGCTTTTGGATTTTAAGAACAACATCAGGGATTGGTGGTAACTGGATATCACCTGATGAAATGCGTTGAGATGCCATTTGGCTAAATTCAGTTCTTAAAGCTGCCAGTACCTTTTCTTTATCATGAGATAACCAAAAAAAGGATAGATGATTCATTGTTAATTCATATCTTTGAGTAATACCTGAATGATACAGGATTTTTATCGTTTCTAAAAAAAAACTCAATAAAATGGGATCATTTACTAAGAAGTAGGCATGAAGTAAAAACAAAAAGGGGTTTAGTGTTATTACGAAAAGATAAATAAGTTACTTTATATAACTAAAGTGAATGATTAATGTGAGCGCTGTCAATGAAACACTAGGCAATAATATGAGACTATAATGTGATATCGGCCTGAAAGAAAACTTACTTTGTTTCATAAATTAAAGCTCTAATGTGTGATCGTAATAATAAAAAACACAGTAAATTCATGGTTTATAATAAAAATAATAGATAAATTTAAGTTGTATGTTTAATATTCAGTTGCTTGATGTCAAATTTATGACAGGGACGGGGGTCGCTAAGTTTAAGATCAAGGAGATCGAAATGAACCATTTAGAGGAACGCTTTTTTAACTTTGTAAAAAAACTAGGTCGATTCAATAAACGCTCAATGTTCGGTGGTGTTGGCTTATTCACTGATGATGCTATGTTTTACTTGTCACAGAAGGGCGCTTGTATGTTCGTGGTGGTGGTGAGGTTGATAACACATTTGAGAAACTAGGTTGTGAACGTTTTAAGCATGTAAAGAAAACCACTATTGCGACTGTTAATTATTTTGATGTTAGTGACTTATTTGAGAAGAACTCTGCTTTGTTGATGGAGATTATTCAAGAAACTATGGAAAATTCACGACTTGAACGAGAGTTTAAGAAGTCAAAAGAAAATCGTCGTTTACGTGATCTGCCTAATATGCAATTAACGCTAGAAAGAATGGTAAAAAAAGCGGGTGTTCCTGATGTAAGCTCATTTTTTGAAATTGGTGCTGTTGATGTATTTAAAAAAGTAAATACAACTTATGGCGGTGACGTAGATGTAAAACTATTATGGAAATTTGCAGGTGCAGAATCAGGGGTGCACTGGACGTTACTTCAAGAACCAATGAAAAAAGCATTATTACAACAGGTTTAATGCTCGCTTGGGAAGTCGTTAGATTAGATAGCTTAGTTAGAGTTATAGTCTGCTATATAAAAAAACCTCGTTATCCATTCAGTATGAAGGTATAACGAGGTTTTTTTGCTTTAAATTTTAGTGCTAATATTAAATTAGTATTTAAAGCGTGCAGTTAGCATCACTTGGTCGCCATAAATGCCGTTAAAACGACCTTCTGCGCCAATTGAAAATAGCTCTGTTGAGTGGAAGCGACCGTACACTGAGAATAACGTATCGTCGTTATCATCAATTGACAAATAGCCTACTTTACCACCGACTTCTAGTTGAGGACCTAACCACTGGCGTACGCCTAAGTTAAGTTCCATACCTGTGTCATTTTTGTAGTGTTTGTTATCATCAACAACGCGAAGTAGCATTTCACCAGTAATATCAGCCCAGTTATTTACTGGCGCGTGAAAGCCAAGACCAGTTGCTAAATCGTAATCGCCATCTAATTCAGAATCGATTGAAACAATTGCGTGTGCATTAGGGTGAATTGATTTACTAAAACCAGCACCGAATGTTGAAGGGCTAAATCCAATGCGAGCTTCAACATAGTCGTAGCTAAAGTTACTCATGATGGCATTGCTTGGATCATTATCTGCAGCCATTGATGTTGCTGAAATGAACATTAGGCTTGAAGCTAAAAGTGTCTTACGGATCATGATATTTGAAACCTATCAAATTAGTGCTGTAACCAAAAAGTATTCTAAATACTAACAGAAATGACTATTTTTGCTAGAGTCGGAATATATAAAATTTGGAGTTACTGCAAGAGTCAAAAAATTAACGTAGTGCTTATTACTGTATAGTTAAGCAAAATATACGCCATATTTATAATATAAGGCTCTAGTTTATTTTGTTAAATAGAACTGTATTGCGCTCTGTGGGTTAGGTACACTGTTTGAAATGGATAAAACTTGGATAACAATATGAATGAATTAAAAAAATACGCTGCAATTGGTGGTGCTGTAGTGCTTGTTGCTTGCTGGCCATTTGCGACAGGGAAGATTGGAGAGGCGATTTTTAAAGATGGTATTGCTTCGTATCACAACGCTATCATTGAGGTTGAATCTGTATCTTATGATAGAGGCTACCTTAGCTCTCAAGCACAAAGCCGTATTCATGTTATAGATCAAGGTTTAAGTCAAGAGTTAGAGCACGCGGGTTACCCAACTGAAATTTTAGTTAATCATGATATTTCTCATGGTTTATTTTCGGTTTCTTCAGTTTCTAAATTTGTAAGTACGGGAGATACTTCTGAATTTATTCAAGGGCTAACACTGACAACAGACAGTAAGCTAACCGGCACCACAGATTTATTACTGACAAGCAAAGATACGAATTTTGCTACTGCGGATTTACAAGCTCAAGGGGTTGAAAAGCTATTCTTAGCTGCGGCGGAATTATCTGCGACGATTGAGAAAGATGGGCAATTCTCTCTGACATACCAATTACCTAAAACAGAACTGCGTTTAGATAACCAATCTGCAATGATAGTTGATAATGTAGCTGGTCAAAGTGTTGGTCATTATATAGATGATATTTTTATTGGTGAAGCGGACATTGCTTTAGATAAATTGACGCTGAGTGATACTCAAAGCAATAGCCATAATGAGATTAAAGGGCTTAAATACACGAGTGTAAATCAGTTAACTGAAGTAAAAGAGAAAGCAGAAGAAAATAGCTTTACTACTCAAAATCGATTGATTTTAGAAGAGGCGCTGACGGATGCTGGCGTAGTGAAGAATGGTGTTTTTGATATTAGTTTCGAAAACCTAAATTATGATGGTTTAAAAGCGTTAATTCCACTGCTTCAAGAGCAAGAATTGACCAATGAGAATGTTGAGAAGTTACTCCTGTCGTTTGACTTACTTGCAGCGAAAGGGTTTAACGTTAATATTAATGAATTCAGTGCTGAAGTACTTGGTAGTAAATTAAACAGTAATGTTTTGCTTACGTTACCAGCAGGTACGGCGAGAGCATCACAAAACGCTGATCAGTTAATTAAAACAGTAACAGGCTCTACTGAATTAGTCATTGCTAAAAAGTTAGTGGATGAAACACCAGAACTTCGCATGCAAATGGATGAGTTACTTATTAATGAATTTGCCGTTGAAGACGGTGATAATTATCGATTAGCTGCGACTATTTCTGATGGCCAGATCGAATTACTGAATGGTCAGAAAATGCCATTATTTATGTTGTTGGGTTTTTTAAGTTATCTACAGTAACCTAAAAGCATAGAGATAAAATAGCTTACCTTGGTGAGCTATTTTTTTATCTGGATTGGTATTATTCGAGCGATTTAGTGAATTAGATCACTTTATGATTTCTTTGTGGATCAAAAGGTGGTATTAATTTCTACATCAATATTTAAACATTCAATTTATTATAGATAGCAGGAGCCTTCGAGAAACATGGAAAAAGTATTTAACTTTTGTGCTGGTCCAGCAATGCTGCCAGTAGACGTTCTAGCCCAAGCTCAAAAGGAATTGGTGAATTGGAACGGCTTAGGCACTTCAGTGATGGAGATTAGCCACCGTAGTAAAGAATTTATTAAAGTCGCAGAAGAGTCAGAGCAAGATCTGCGTGATTTATTATCAATTCCTGATAATTATAAAGTGTTATTTTGCCAAGGTGGTGCGCGAGCACAATTTGCAGCTGTTCCATTAAACTTACTTGATGGTAATACAAAAGCAGATTATGTCGATGCGGGTTATTGGGCGCAAAGTGCGGTAACTGAAGCAAAAAAATATTGTTCACCTAATGTAATCGAAGCCATTATTAATGTTGATGGTAAAAAAGCGGTTCAACCTGCCGCTGAATGGGCATTAAGTGATGATGCTGCTTATGTGCATTTTTGCCCAAATGAAACGATTGATGGCATTGAAATTAATGATTTACCAATAACAGATAAACCAATTGTTGCTGACATGTCGTCTACGATTTTGTCGCGTCAAATTGATGTATCAAAATACGGTGTGATCTACGCGGGTGCCCAAAAGAATATTGGTCCTGCGGGCTTAACGATTGTTATTGTCCGTGATGACTTACTTGAGCTTGCCGCAGAAGCGCTTCCTAGTGTATTAAATTACGGCGTATTGGCAAAACAAGAGTCTATGTTCAATACACCGCCAACATATGCTTGGTACCTTGCTGGCTTAGTTTTTAAATGGCTAAAAGCGAATGGTGGTATTGAAGCGATGGAAGCACATAACCGTAAGAAAGCGGCCGCTTTATACGATTATATTGACCAATCAGACTTCTATCGTAATGATGTTCATGCAGATAATCGTTCTCTAATGAATGTACCATTCCAATTAGCAAATCCTGAGTTAGATGCACAATTTTTGTCGCTGGCAGATGAGGGTGGCTTGAAAGCATTGAAAGGGCATAGAGTAGTAGGTGGAATGCGAGCATCAATTTATAACGCAATGCCATTAGAAGGTGTGCAAGCGTTAGTTGAATTTATGAAGGCATTTGAAGCAAAATACGCGTAATTTTATTGCTTAAGTTCTTTATAATTAAAAGCCGATACTGTTTATTCAGTATCGGCTTTTTTTGTTTGCCCAGCAAAGCTGGCAAACCCGTCTGCTTGCAAGATAGCAGAGTCATC
>NZ_JARACR010000034.1:0-33666 GCF_028765505.1 Aliivibrio sp. A6
AATACGCATACCGTGATTGTAGCGTTTGAGAATACAGGGAGTATCCGAGCGATTAGTGCCGCAAAATTAAGAAGTGGACAACTGGCTGATCGTTCCGTGCCGCCTGAGTCCATTATGGTGGGTGAGAAAGTAGAGTCAGTAAAACATGGCTTATTAACCATTGTTCAAGTGGAGTCAGAAAATATTGTTCTCTTAACCGATGAAAAAGGTGAAGAAGTACGAATGCTATTACCTGCCGTACAAAAAATGAAGCTCAAAGCAGGCGAAGGCGAAATACAAAAAGAAGAGCCGAAAATGCCAATGTCATTAAGCGCGCTAACAAAACGAAATAAAAAGACCAAAGACGTAAATAATCTATTGAAAAAAATGCTGACAGATTACGGGAAGTAATAAACTAATACTTATTGATTATTTTTACAGGTCGAATTAATAAAGCTCATCTATTTATAAATACAACCCCCATCACAGTTTCAAATTCCTCAGAAAAAATTAACAAAGCTTTTTGTTAATAAGACTATATTAAGTAGATCTGCATCACAATCTCATTTTGGCTTTGTGATTTAGATCTATTTAAATCTTCAATTTACCTATTAAGATTCTCAACATAATTACTAGGGAATGAAATATACATTCCACTTAATCCTACAGAGAGTATATAAAATGAAAAAGATCTTAGTTGTATGTGGTAACGGTTTAGGCACTTCATTAATGATGGAAATGGCAGTTAAAGAAGTGGCTAAAAAAATTGGTTTTGAAGCCGAAGTTGATCACGAAGATTTATCATCAGCAGCATCAAGCACCGCTGATATTTGGGTTGCAGCAACAGATGTAGCCACTCAATTAGAAGCTGCTGGTAAGCAAAATATCATTAGTCTTAAAAATATTTTTGACAAAGTGTCTATTGAAGAGCAACTAAAAGCATTCATGTAAGGTCTGATTATTATGGTTAATTTCTTTGAATTTATGCTTGGCTTATTAAAAGAGCCAGCAATAATGGTAGGTTTAATTGCCTTTATTGGCCTTGTCGCTCAAAAGTCAGATATATCCACCATTTTAAAAGGCACTATTAAAACCGTAATGGGATTTTTAATTCTAGGTTTTGGTGCTGGCGCTTTGGTTGGCGCATTAAATAACTTCTCAACCGTATTTACAGAAGCGTTTGGTGTGAGTGGTGTTATTCCAAATAACGAAGCGATTGTGGCATTAGCACAAGAAGCGTTTGGTTATGAGATGGCATTAATTATGTTCTTCTCATTTATTGTGAATATCGTACTGGCTCGAATTACTCCTTTAAAATATATATTTTTAACGGGTCACCACACCATGTTTATGTCGATGCTTGTTGCGGTGATTTTATCAACAGCAGACATTACCGGTACAACGTTAGTTGCAGTAGGCTCTATCATTGTTGGTTCGCTAATGGTTATCATGCCAGCGATTGCTCAAAAATATACTGAAAAAGTAATGGGCACAGACCAACTTGCAATGGGTCACTTCTCAACACTTTCTTATGTGGTTTCAGGCTATATTGGCAGCAAGTTTGGTGACACATCAAAATCAACAGAAGACATTAACGTACCAAAAAGCCTAATGTTTTTACGTGATACGCCAGTGGCTGTTGCTGCAACGATGGCACTGTTCTTCTTATTGGCTTCTAGCTTTGCTGGTGGTGAGTTTGTTGAGAGCGTATCTGGTGGACAAAACTGGGTGGTATTCACCTTTATGCAATCACTTACTTTTGCTGGCGGTGTTTACATCGTACTTCAAGGTGTAAAAATGTTGATTGCTGAGATTGTTCCAGCGTTTAAAGGTATTTCAGACACATTAGTACCTGGTGCAAAACCTGCACTAGATTGCCCAATGGTATTCCCTGTTGCGCCTAACGCGGTATTAATTGGCTTCTTATCTTCATTCTCTGCTGGTCTATTAATGATGGGTGTACAAGGCATGATGGGGTGGACGATTATTGTTGCTGGTGTTGTTCCTCACTTCTTCGTGGGCGGAGCTTCTGGTGTATACGGTAATGCAACGGGTGGTTTACGTGGCGCTATCTTAGGTTCATTTACACAAGGTATCTGTATCTCAATCTTACCAATGTTACTGCTTCCTGTGCTTGGTGGTTTAGGGTTAGAAGCAACAACCTTCTCTGATTTTGACTTTGGTGTTGTTGGTCTACTACTTGGATGGTTTGTATCATGAGTTTATTAGAATTAATTGGTGATGACGGTATTGTTATTACATCTGAAAGCAATTTAAGTGTTGATTCAGCGTTAGCGTTAACGTGTTCAGTATTACTTAAAAATGGCAAGATTGAACCAAGTTACTTAGAAGCCATCAAACAGAAACACAATGAAATTGGTGCTTACTATGTGCTTGCTCCTAAAATTGCAATGCCACACGCAAGACCTGAAGATGGTGTAAACGAAGCGGCGCTTCAAATCACCGTGTTTAAGAATGGTGTGAACCTAGAGTCAGAAGACAATGGCGATGTGTACTTTTCAGTGACATTAGCAGCAATGGATTCAGACAGTCATATCAATACGATTATGGCGTTATCCGAGTTGTTCCAAAACGATGAAGATATCGAGGCAATCATTAATTCAGATAACCAAAGCGACATCGTTGAGATCCTAAAGAAATACTAGAATTCCCCCTCTAGTAAATCAAACTAAAACGCCGCAGTTAATACCTGCGGCGTTTTTATATTTGTCACTCTAAAGAAAGTAAATTTACGCTTGGTCTTTCTTTGGCTTTCTCTTTTTATACACCACGCAGAAATTACCGCGTTTAGTGCGACACTTAGAGCAACGCTCACAATCGACTTCTGCTCTGCTGCCTTCTTTCCAGCGCTTAATTAACTGAGGCTCAGCAAGCAAAGGGCGTGATAAAGCAAAATATTGAATATTGGTGTTCTCAGCAATGGCTTCAATCGCACCAATATCGTTAAGACCACCCACCGTAATCACAGGGATAGAGATGTCTTCACTGATTACCGCACCATACTCACGGAAATAGCCTTCATCTTGCAGCGTATAACCATCGAATGATTCGCCAATCATGGTGCTTGCATTGCCGTGAATATTGCCTGAAACGATAATGGCATCAACCCCAATCTCTTCCAGTTTTTTACAGATAAGGCGAGTCTCATCAAAGGTTAAACCGCCATCAAAAAACTCTGTGGCCGTTAGCTTAACTAAGATAGGGAAATCATCACCCACTAATTCTCTGATCTTGGCATAAATCTCAATTAAGAATCTCATGCGGTTTTCTAAGCTACCGCCGTATTCATCTTCACGACGGTTGTAATATGGGCTTAAAAATTGATTGATTAAATAAGTGTGCGCCGCGTGAATTTCAACACCATCAAAACCAGACTCTTGCGCTCGACGGCTTGCTTGAGCAAAGGCATCAACAATGTAATCAATCTCATCTTTAGTCATCGCTTTACCAAGAGTTTGCGTGCCTCTTTCGCATACGTCACTTGGTGCAAAGATCACACGCTCGCCGACGTTATACGTGGTCTTAGTGCCACCATACGCCAGTTGCATCGCAATCTTAGAACCATACTTGTGCACTAACTCAGTCAGCTTTTGGTACTCAGCAATAAAAGAGTCGTTGTACATACCCATCATGCCGGCATTGGGTTTTTCTTCCTCAACGATGTTTGCATAACCTGTCACTATTAAACCAACTTCACCTTGAGCTAGCTCTTCATAGATATCGTAAAGTTTGTCTGTCATATGGCCATCTTCAGTCGCCATATTTTCCCACGTTGCACTTCGAACAAAGCGGTTCTTTAGTGTCATGTTGCCAATTTTGGTTTGTGTAAACAAAGTGCTCAAGTGCAATCCTCTCGAAGTGTTCTGTCATGTCGTTGGGATAAAAGGGCGGCAATAGTAGCGCTAAGAAAAGAGCAAAACCTTAATCTATATTAAGAAGTGGGCATATAATTGATGTAGATAGGTGGTTGTCTCAGCTTGTTCGATATATAAATTATAGTGATCTCTAATCCATAACTTACAATTCAGTTATTTTGCCTAATGGAACCGTCACTTTGTCATGTTAATGAACGTTGTAATAGAAGGTACAATTTACATTATTAAATGTGATTAACAATGGTGATATTTTGGCGGCAACAATAGGTGCAAATGGATTAAGTGTAGTGCATAAAGGTTCAGGCGGAGAAGCAAGTGCCGATTCTCCTGATGTCTGTGCAACGACAACAGGAAAATCGACCTCTAATATCGCCTATGGTAATAGCGCAAAATCTTCAGATTTGGCTGGTGGCTCTACTACCGTGACCATGGATGGCGGTAACTCTGTTGCGCTTAAAGGGTCTATCTTTTCCAAAAGTACAGGGGATGAAGGTGGCGATAAAAAAGGTGTTTCTTCTGGTACTATTCAAGGAGAAGCTGCATTTATAACAGCATCACCCACGGTAAAAATTGAAGGTCAAGGTGTTGCAAGGCAATCTGATTCTATGACTATGAACTCAGGCAATACATTGTGTAGCGGCGTTCAAAACCCATCTTTTCAAATTGGCACGCCAGAGCCAGAAACTTACTCCGTTAATATCTATTGTGAAAACTTAGCCAATGCACCATTTAAAGTCAAAGATGGCGATGGCAATATCGTTGCTTCTGGTGAGTTAGATGGCAGAGGTAAATGCACGCTTGACCCATTACCAGAAGATATGCGCCTTGAAGTGGAATATGAAGAAAGCCCGAATGAATTCAATTGGGGTCCTGGACCTGTAGATTTTAATCAGCGCTATGGTGAATTAAGTGATGATGCTTTCTTTTCATTAGCAGCAGGCTCGCAGTATCCGTTTTGGTTACGAAAACCCAACAGCCGAGCAGAGCAATATCAGTGGGGTATCTTAGGCAGCCAAACCTACCCAAATGAGACTCTACAATCCATTATTGAATTAGAGGCGAAGTATCTTTCACCACAACTGTTTACCTATTGGGATGCACAAGAGTTCGCTACCTCATTATTAAAAGTGATGGATAAAGAGCCAATGGAGCAAAAAGACGTCCGTTATTTTGTGTCACAACTGCTTTGTATTGCTTCTCCCAATATCTCAACTTCAGTATATGCCGATGCGATTTATTCCTTTATTTGGTTGGATGCCTCAACGTCTTATGGTGAGTTGTGGGCAAATCTACGCTATTTCGGTAAAGGAAATCCACAAAAAGCATGGGATAGCCTTGATTGGTCTGCAGCAGCACAGCACATCAATAAAGTGGCGGATGCTTTTTTTGAGCGTTTTCTATCACGATTAGAGTGCGTAAAAGGCAATGCGTCATTAGTAAGATCCAGCGAAGTAGAGAAGGTCACACTTGGGCATATTGATACCGTTAAGCGTGTTAGAAAACAGCTTATTGATGAGACTCAAACCCTACTTGATAACACTAAAGCAAAGATACAAGGCATTATCGATAAAGGTGGAGATAAGCCATCAGTAGTGAAGCGTCCAAACCAGATTGTAGCCAGTGCGTATGAGCTGAATGATAAGTTATATATTCAAGCACCTAAGTTAGATAAGGCGAAGATGGAGTTAGATAATAGCTTTGATGTTGACGATACCTATATCGTTTTTTCTGATTCAAAAATTACAATTGAAGATTTTGTAAAAGAAACGTATCTATCAGCTGAACCTGAAGTTATTGAGCATTTCATTAAGTCAAATCCACACTTAAAAAGAAGTTTTCATCAGATAGTAGAAGGAATGCCATTAGTCGTATCTCCTTGGAAAGATCCTCATCAAGATGAAGCATACGCAATAGAACAAACAGATGAGTTGATGACAGAGTTCTTAACACTATCCAGTGATGAGAAAAAGTGGTTTTCTGAGCATCATGAAACGACAGCTAATGCATTATTAATGGTTGCAACTTCAAATTTAGATATTAATAAAGGAAATAGTGAAAATTCTGAACTTATTGATTTTAGCTTAAGCCACATGCTTGCTGGTAGTGGTGCTGTTATTGCTGGAGCACAGGTTCAAGGAGATAAAATTAGTAAGAAGATGACTAACTTTTCCGAGTACTCTAAAATTATTGCAGAAAAAACGAAAGGTCTTTCTGGTCCATCTTTATATTCAAATTATGATTATAAAGAGTGGCGAGGTAGAGCTAGAGCTTTCCAAAAAGAAATGAAGAGTATTATTTCTGAAGTTGGGTCCCCAAGTTATATAAAATCAATTCAAACAAAAAATATTAATCGTTATCTTAATGTTGATAAGCGTCAGCTTTATAAAGCAAAAGATTTTGCTAAGTCCGTTTCTGGGATTGATATGACTGCGTTGTATAAGCAATCGATGTCATTTAGTAAAGGTTTAGGCATTGGGTCGTGGTTGGTGACAGGGCTGGGACTTTATGGAAATGGAAAAGATATTTACCAAACTTGTAGTATGAATGATGTTATTAGTGAAGCATGTGGTAGAACTGTTACTAAAAATTTGAGCTCTGCAACTGTTAATGTTTTAGGCGGACTTGGTATTGGGGCCGTTTTTGCTCCTGTAACTGGAGGGTTATCTATAGTCCTTATTGGCGGAGGAAGTTTATTATGGGGGATGTATGGTGGTGATATATCAAACGATATAGGTGTTATCATGGAGGATTTTATTTTTGATTGATTTATTAAGTAAATATTCAGCTTTAGTAGTTGTCAGTGTTGGTATTTTTTTTCTTACTGGAATTTTATATTTAACGATTAAATTAAGAAGGAATAAGCATGAAATTATTCGAAACATATCAAATAGTGCGCCTGTAGCTTTTAAAGAAAAGTCATTATTTTCAATGGAAAGTAATATGTCTTGGATTGTAGGGAGCGCTTTAAGTTATATCTGGTTTATTTACCCTATACTGCGCATTTTTTACAGGATTTCAAGCTTAGAAATAAGTAAATGGAATTGTAAAATAAAAGCATCTTATGGACGGTATTCTCTTGTTTTTTTAGTTACAATTTATCTTGGAAATATAGCATGGTTGGCATTTTGTATATTTGTTTTCTGTCGAATATTAAATGCTAATGCATGAATAATAGCTATAATATTACTTACAGTTTCCTTGGGAAGCTTTAAACATATTATTTTTAGTGATAAGCAATTAGCAAAGGACCTTGATAAATATTATGCAAAAATGGGTATATGCGGCCTCAATACCAAGCATCTTGGGATGTTGGTAGTCGATTCATTGATTATTGTATTGCTTATCCATTTATTAGAAAAAGAGCATCAACAGACTCAAAGAAATTTACAGTGTTCATGTGGTGGAATGCTTTAGGTATGTGGAGTTGGTTAGGGGTCTTTGTTTTTGGTTTTCTGGCTAAATTTTTTGGGACCATTTAACGAAATGTCACTTAAAGTACATTCGTCATCATTCATACAAAAATAAAAAAGCTCATACGTGATAAAACGTATGAGCTTATTATTTAATTGAACGAAAGGTAATCATGATTTTGGTTAATATCTTTTAACTCTAATTAGTATATTTTGTTATTAACTCGATTTTTAGTTTCAGGATCAATAATATTCGTTGTTTTCTTTGCTGATTTTCTCATAGAAGTAATGATAATAATTGCTTCTTGAATATATCTCTTTGCCATACTCATTGACATCAATCCTATACATTAACTAAATAGTTACAATTCATGTTATTGCAGTCGTCATTATTTTTATGTAATTCAATGAGATAATTTTTTCGTTTGCTCATTTGGATAGCAGCAATAATGGTGCTCTTTTTAGCATCGCCAATCAAGCGTGTAGCCTTTCTTACTATGGCTCTATCTTTATAATTTAAATAATATATTTCATAACTAATAAGTCGAATGCCTTCATTAGCACTCATACCTCTTTTTTGCAGTTGTGTCAGGATTCTTCTATCTAAAAATGTAAGATTAATAAAATTCATATTCTACCTATATAAAAGAAAGAACACATCCTTGTGTATGTCTATGGGAAGAATAATAGATATTTACTTTAAAGTTACCTATAGCATTCATGAAATAAATGGTAATGGTTTGCCTACCTGTAGAGATCACATGTTTATGCGTGATTTTCCCTCGAATTCTTACCTCCATTTTTGAAAACTTATGTTACACGGGATTTGCCGCAAATATCTTGGTGTTTTTATCGTTGCTGTGTATGTTTAGCCAATATTAGTGAATAAGTACCAATAGAAAAATAATTGACACTTATTCGGGCAACCGTCATAGGGCAGCAGATGAACACGATCAAACAACCTAAAGGGCTATTCCACATTATTGCGATACAAATGTGGGAGTTTTTCAGCTATTACGGCATGCGCTCTTTATTGATCCTTTTCTTAACCGAAAAGCTATTAATGTCAGATCAACATGCTTACGCCTTATATGGAGCCTATACCTCACTGGTATACGTAACGCCAATCATTGGGGGCTATTTAGCAGATAAATATTTAGGTAACTATTGGTCAGTGATTTTAGGTGGTTTATTGATGGTCGGGGGGCACTTTGTTCTCAGTATCCCAAGTAGCGATCACACCACACTTTATATCGCACTATCATTAATTATCTGTGGCTATGGATTCTTTAAAACCAACTCAAGCTGCTTATTGGGCGAGCTATACCAAACCAAAGAACAAGAGCACGGACGTGAAGCAGGCTTCTCTATCTCTTATATTGGTGGCAACATCGGCTCAATGATTGCGCCTATCTTATGTGGTTTTGCCGCCATGAAATGGGGATGGCACATCGGCTTTTCACTAGCAGGGGTAGGGATGCTTATTGGTTTGGGCGTATTTATCTCAGGGCGTAAAAACTTTGCCCATGTAAGCCAACCAAACTTTAGTGCACTACAACAAAAAAGCGCAGGCATTCCGCATTGGTCTTTACTGATCATCGCCATTGCCGTCGCCACATTAGGTTTGGTATTTGTACTTAAAAATCTATGGGCAGGCTACATCTTGTTCGTGATTTGTTTTATGTCAGTGCTGCATATCATTGGCTTGTATCGTAAAAGTGATGCAGAAGATCGCCAAAAACTAAACTCCATCATGTACTTCATGCTCTTTGGTACCGTGTTTTGGGCCTTTGACCAACAAGGTGGTAGCTCAATCAGCTTATTCATTGAGCGCAACATCAACACCAATATTGGCGGTTTCACCATTCCAACCGCGTTCTTCCAAGCCATTAACCCTGTCGCAGTCATTGTTGGTGGTGCAGGCGTCGCATGGTTATGGAAAATATTAGACTCAAAAAGCATCTCAGTAAGAACGCTCACTAAATTGAATATGGGCCTTTTATTATTAACCGCAGGCTTTAGCTTAATTACCTTGTCATCAAAACTAGCAATGGCAAGCGGCGAGACAACCTTCGTTTGGTTAATGGTTGGCTTATTGTGCATTGGTGTTGCTGAACTGTTTATTGACCCAGTCGCCCTTGCTGCCATTACTCGCTTAAACCCACAAGGCGCAACAGGCACATTAGCGGGAATCTATATGCTTGCAGGGGGCTCTGTGGCCAACTACTTAGCGGCAGATATTGCACAGTTTACCTCAACAAATACTGGAGAAAATGCAGGAGCCTTAGATTTAATCGTCTCTGCAACGCAATACCATCACGTATTCCAAAGTATCCTATTTGTGACTGTCGGTGTATTTGTATTAGGTTTGATTGTGGATTTCAAACACCGCAAACAAGCAGCAATGTAACAGATAGCCAATTTAACTTGGTGGATATAAAAGCCAGTGATATTCCTTTTTATTAAAGAGAATACGCTGGCTTTTTTGATCTAGCCTATAAATACGATGAGCAACCTATGTGAAAACACACAATCCAGATTAAAATAAAGGCAAATTTTACTGAGCATTTTAAAAGGACAATAAATGAAAATTAAAGCGGGATTATGTCTACTACTATCAATGCTGTCTTTTAGCTGTTGGGCATCAGAGCGCAGTGAGCAAGCGTGGGCTCTTGTCGAGCAAGGCGCATTATTAATAGACGTACGCACCCCAGGTGAATTTAGCCAAGGACACCTAACCGACGCCGCAAACTTGCCATTAAGCACCGTTGAAACCGCCTTTGCTAATATCGATAAAGACACGCCTATTGTGGTGTATTGCCGCAGTGGTGCGCGCTCAGGTAGAGCGATGAGCTACTTACAACAAGAAGGCTATACCCAAGTACATAATGGTGGTGGCTTAGAAGAAATGCTATCGACCAAGCCATAAAATCAACCCGTTAACTCACCAAAAGCGTTGTCTGTTTTTAAACATAGGCAGCGTTTTTTTCTTTAATGCATATTGCGCCTGCATAAAATTCTTACCAATTAAAATACGCACTTGGCTATAACTCTCATAAGCCAAAAGCTTCCATTTAGGCGCCGTCCAATAACGGTTATAAATATGCTTAGTTGCCGCAATCGCATCAGGCGACGTCTGCGAAAGCTGCTTACTTAACTCAATTGCCGCCTCTAATGGTTTGTCGTTAATCTCAGTAATAAGCCCATGATGCAACGCCGTTTTTGCATCTAACTGCGTCGCACACATACTGAGCCTCATTGCTTGGTCTTTAGGCATAATCTCCCTAAGCGTTAAAGACCCTGCCATATCAGAGGTTAGGCCCATTTTTGACTCCATAATCGACAAGTTAGCGCGAGAAGACGCAATTCTAAAATCAGCCCCAAGCGCAATTTGAAGCCCAGCGCCCCAACAATACCCATCAATCGCCGCAATTACAGGCACCGAAAGCCCACGCCAATTGGCACTCACTTGTTGTGCCTTATTTGCATTGCCCGGCCAGACTTTTAACAGCAATTTAATCGCTTGAGATTTTTGTTTCATGATCGACTTAAAATCCAAACCCGAGCTAAAATTATCACCACTGCCGGTTAAAATTATCGCCCTAATGGTGTGATCACGCTTAACTTTGCGGCTAACATCAATTAACTCCTCAAACATAAGATAATTGACAGCATTTAGTTTCTCAGGGCGGTGCAAGCGAACAATCAGAATATTATCCTCTTGTTCAACCTGAAGATGCTGGTAGTTCATACAAATCCTTTTAATTTTTCAATCCCACCACCAGTATAGTTAAAAAGCCAAAAAGAGCAGGATAAGCGTGATAGATATAAGAGATAGAGCACGAAGCATTGATCTTTGCCATAAAGTTGTGAAAGTTGCTTCACTATTGCTTGACCAGATTAGCGCTTACAACTAAATTTAGAAAAAAGGAAAGCCCATCTGGTATAAATACGGGGTCAGAGGCGATATGAAAGTAGAAGCAATTGGTAAAATTCAAACTGAATCAATAGAAAGAGACAGAAGCCAAGAAGAGCTAAAAAACAGCATAAGTAACATGAAAATGCAGAACGAAGGCGTGTACGACCAACAAGCCATCAACTTCGCCATGAAGCGCGGAGAATTAAGAGAGAAAGAAATCGAATCCAGAGCGAATCGATTAAAAGTTTACATGGATCAACAGCGAGCGCTAAACAATATCGCCTAATCTTAATGACTAAGAAACAATCTCTCGTTCTTAGTCATTAAATTAACCATCACAACTCTTATCTCAATCTAAGCATCTTGCAAAGAAGCACCCTTCGGGCAACCTGCTTTATCTCGCGAATTGGCATTACGCTCATACTTCGCTACACACCAATGGCTCAACCAAGCCACAAAACGCTTCGCTGTGTCTTGTCCCTACGGGTCACAATCAGGGCTAGGTTATTACCAATAACGGCAGTTTTAAAGTTTTCATTCAATTAATTTTTATCAAAATAATAAACGTTTCATTATATATTCAACTTCCTGATCTTTTTAGTTATAGCTAGTCTTAAATTTGTTTTAGATTAATAACATATACAACTATAAATAGTATTATAGATACTTCATAGCGTCTTAAAAAGGAAAGTGAATGTCTTCAAATGAATTTGCATTCGCAAGGAAACAACTCTTAGATTACGTCAAAATGCAACTAGTTGGCCCTGTAAATGGGCCCGAAGAAGAAATTCAAGATGCGCCTCATAAACGTTATTTAAGTGGAACATTATTTCCACCTGCAGTATCTAGAGATGATCTCGATGAAACACTAGGCGAAGACTCTACTACAGAAGCCTTAAGTAATGACTTTAAGCCATCTTCTATGGCATTATCATTTGCAGCACAAAACTCATCAATTTTTGAAGTTCATGTTTCTGCTGCAAGATATTCAAGAGATCAACAGTCCGGTTGGAAACGAACTCCGCTTGAGTATTCAATGGAAGTTAATCTTGCGAAGACGGAAAACCCTTATACTCCTATCTTTGATAATAATGCTCGTCTTGATGTTGCTGTTCGAACATATGTATCGGGTCGAATCGTTACTGTCGCATTTTCAAATCAAACTAAATCTGGCGAGAGTTTAAAACCACAAGATTGTTTTTATCAGTGTCAAATATCAATAACGGTTAAAGAGGGGCAGTTTGCAGAATACCCAAGTAGCGATCGTTTTAAGCTTGACGACGAACAAAAAGAACTTGCATTAACGTACCGAAATCGAGTTTCTTGGGGAGTGGGACATGGTGCTGCCGTTAATTGGGAAAAACAAGATCATAAACGAATTCCTTATAGACTTTATACTGAAACAATTCCAAGTCATGAAGTTAAAGGTTTCTCGACTGAATTAGACAATCAAAGATTTTCTTATTTAACAGATGAAATACTCAGTATTCACCGTATTGCAGATATCAATCAGGTATCAGAAGATATACTGCTAAATGATTATCAACTCTTAATTGAGGCTTATAACTCTTGGATCAATGAATTAGATATAGAGATAGTAGATCCTCGATACGATAATGCTAAAAAAAGAGTAATTACAAGGTTACGTACAGCTGCATCTCGTATGAATCGAGGAATTGCTTTATTGCGTTCAGATACTCTCGCAATGAAAGCATTTCGTTTGGCTAATGAAGCTATGTTAATGCAGATGATTCATTCTAGTGGAGATTACTCAGGAACAGCCAAACCTAGAAATTGGGGTTATAAAACACCAAATTATTTTGCTGATTGTATTTTAGGTAAATTTAATTGGCGACCATTTCAGCTAGCTTTTCAATTATTAGTTCTTGAGTCAATGATTCCAAATGAGAATGGAGAATTTTCTGAATCTCATGAAGACGTGGACCTACTTTGGTTTCCTACTGGTGGTGGTAAAACTGAGGCTTATTTAGCTGTTGCTGCTTGGGAAATGATCTATCGCCGTTTGAAATATGGTGAAGCAGGCGGAGGTACTTCAGTTATAAAGCGCTACACGTTACGCTTATTGACCGCTCAACAGTTTCAAAGAGCGGGTAGTTTAATCTGTGCACTTGAAATTATTCGCCAAAGAGCTCCATTAGAGCTAGGTTATGAAATCTTTAGTCTAGGTCTATGGGTTGGTTCTGCTAGTGCGCCCAATGATTATAAATCAGCAGCAGAAAAATATAAGGAACAACGCGAAGCTGACCAACCGGAGAATCCATTTCAGCTTCAAGTTTGCCCTTGGTGTGGAACCTCAATTTTTCCTAATAGACATTCGGAAAGTTCAGATGATTATGGTGTTAAGTGTAACCCATGTTCAAAATTTGAGTTTATATGCCCTTCATCTGATTGTGAGTTTCATCGTCACTTGCCAGTACAGGTAGTAGATGAAGCTCTGTATAATGCCCCCCCTAGTTTATTAATTGGAACCATTGATAAATTTGCGCGGTTAACTTGGAAAGCGGAAGCTGCATCTTTTTTTGGTAATCGTTTTAAAAATCCACCTAGCTTGATTATTCAGGATGAACTGCATCTTATATCTGGACCTTTAGGAACAATCGCTGGGATCTATGAAACTGGTTTTGACAGTATTATGGAAATTCTAGGACATAAGCCAAAAGTTATTGCGGCTACGGCTACGATTCGCAGTGCTAATCAACAAGTAAACCGACTTTTTGGGCGAAATGTTGCGATTTTCCCTCCTTCTGGGACTGATGAAGCCGACTCCTTTTTCTCTAAAGAGGATCTTAACAACCCAGGCCGTTTATATGTAGGCATCATGCCATCAGGTCATACTGGCCAAACTGGCTTGGTCCAATTGGGGGCTGCATTGCTGCAAGCTCCACAATATTTAGGCTTTTCTGATATTATTCAAGATAGTTATTGGACTTTACCAATTTATCATAACTCTAGAAGAGAGTTAGGAAAAACGATGACTTTAGCTCGAGATGATATTCCAGCTCGTATTAAGGTTATTAGTGACGAAGCCAGAGATATTCAATCAGTTGAAGAGTTAAGTGCTAATGTTAAAGGGGCTAGGATCCCTGAAATATTAGCAAAATTAGAAAAAGAAATGATGTCTGGAGACGGTGTGGTAGATGTGCTTCCTTGTACTAATATGATTTCCGTTGGAGTTGATATTGGTCGTTTGGGAGTGATGTTGATTGCAGGGCAACCTAAAGCAACTGCGGAATATATCCAAGCATCTAGTAGAGTTGGACGTAAAAAATCGCGTCCACCAGGTATTGTATTTACTCAATATTCAGCTAATAAGCCAAGAGACCGTTCTCATTACGAATCATTTAAAAGTTACCATCAAGCTTTATATCGTTATGTAGAACCGACAAGTGTTACACCTTGGGCCATGCCTGCTGTAGAGCGTGCATTGCATGCATCACTCATTGCTGTTGTTCGAATGACGGGGTATTTACAAGAAAATAAGAGTGCTAAGTTCTTTGACAAAGATAGTGTTGAATTCACAGAAATCCGAGATGTTTTCGTTCGAAGGATCAAGGAATCGATGAACGGAATGGATATGTTAGAACAAAATAAAGTCACAAATTATTTAGATAAAATAATTGAAGAGTGGCACCGCAAAGCAAACAGTGATGAAAATCCAATCAATCTATATGAGTCAGGGGGGGCCGGTAAGCAATTTAGACCATTGTTTAAATCTTTTGATGATAATGTGGGTGAACATGTAGATGCTTGGAATACATTAAACTCGATGCGCAGTGTTGATACTGAAACACATATTTTGGTTCGAGGAGAATAAAATGTCTGGTGCCAATCGTAGCTACAGAAGTTCACAATTAATTAGTCCATTTGGACCTGGAGCAATCATCGATATTGGTGATGAATCTCTCATCCTCATGGACATAAAGCAATGGCCAGCGAAGCTAGAAGAGATAAAACTTGAACGGTTAACGAAAGAAGCTGGAGTCTGGGCTCTCAAAAAACCGCCCGTACTAAATAATCGTTGGGAAAATGTACATAAGAATAACTCTTTGATGACTTGTCGATTTCCTACATGGATGTTCTGTCCTCGTTGTAGAAGATTGAAACGTTGGAATCGAGAAGATCCAGTTAACGAAAATGGTGTACCAACTTGTGAAAATAAGAAATGTAATAATAAGACCTTAGTTCCTATGCGTTTTGTTGCAGCTTGTAATCATGGTCATTTACAAGATGTACCTTGGGATCGATGGGCGCATCTTAATCAATCAGATCAGTGTTCAATGCCAAAAGAGAACCTCTGCTTTATAGCTAACAACAATCGAGGTAGCGGACTTGATGCACTTGAAGTGCGTTGTCAAAATTGCGGAGCGTCTAATTCACTTGGGGATATTATGAATGATGGGGCTTTGAGGTCTCGTTGTTTAGATAAACAACCGTGGGAATACAACGAGAATTTTAACTCTAAATGTGAGCAACCTTTACGAGTTCTTCAAAGAGGAGCTAGTAATCTTTATTACCCAATAATCCGATCTGCTTTAGATATTCCTTATGACCCTAAAACTCAGGGAAATAATATAATTGAAACCATTAAGGAAACTGAAGATTATGAAGATCTACTAAGAGCATTAGAGAGGGGTAAATCAAAGAGAGCGAAGCAATGTGCCGAAGATTTATCTGAAGAGTTTAATTTTTCTATTGAAGAGATTCTTAGTGCTGTAGAGTCAGGAGGAGAGCCGAAAAGGGAATTCCGTATTCCTGATGATAAAGATCTTCGTATCGCGGAGTGGGATATCTTGAGTGCATCAAATATTACAGATAAGCAAAGTGATAATTTTAAGACTCGAATTGCTTCAATTGATGAATCAAAATCTTTTGGGTTTAATAAATATATTAAAAAAATAGTGCTTCTAGATAAACTTCGAGAAGTAAGAGCGTTCTGTGGTTTTGAAAGAATTACTCCTGATGACAATCCTGTGTTAATGAAGTCTGCTGATGGTCAAAAGTCTTGGTTGCCAGCATGTGAAGTCTACGGTGAAGGAATATTTATTGAATTTAACCCATCAACGTTGGAAGAGTGGCAATATCAAGCAGATACATTTATTCGACCAAGATTAGATAGCGTACTTAAACGTTACGCTGGAGTGACTTCAAGCTACTTGCCGGAACCTAGTGCTAAATTTATGTGCTTGCACACATTTGCTCATTTAGTTATCCGCCAATTGAGCTTTGAGAGTGGATATTCTAGTGGCTCTCTTAGAGAGCGAATTTATGCTGATGAAGGTCAAGCCGGTATATTAATTTATACGGCAGATGGTGATTCGGAAGGTAGTTTAGGTGGGTTGGTTCAACAAGGAGAACCTGCAAGATTGTTTCCGGCGTTTATAGCAGCATTAGAAACTGCAAACTGGTGCTCTAATGACCCAATATGCAGTGAGATGGAATCTCAAGGCGTGATGGGATTAAATAAAGCAGCTTGTCATTCTTGCTCTTTGGTTTCAGAGACTAGTTGTGAACATAATAATCTGCTGTTAGACCGTAAACTTCTGATCGGTGATGGTGGTGAACAAGGATTGTTTAGTAAGATAATGAAGATAGTTTGTGAGGAATATAGCTAATGCGTATGCCCAATGCTCGTCAAATTAGTGAAGAACAACAAGATGTTTTTGAAGATGCACCAATTACGGGTAATGTATTGGTAACAGGGCCACCAGGAACAGGAAAAACAGTAATTGCTTTCTTAAGGGCTCAGGCTTTATCAAAAAAAAGTACGCCAGTAACAGTACTAATGTATAACCGGGTATTGAGGCGTTATACAGAAAATGTAGCAAAAGACATTCAAGGAGAAGTCACTTCAAAAACCATGCATAGTTGGCTTCCTGATTGGTGGAAAAAGCATCGTATTGTTCGTGAGGAGAATACGATTACTGATCTAGAGCAGAAATCACAAAAGGTTTATTTAAATAGTCCGTATTCCGAAAAAGATGAAGTGAAAGCAACAGGGGCTTTATGGGATAGAAAGCAGGGTAAGTGGTACATTTCAAGAGATACATATGAAGCCGATTTAACTAAATTTGCTAAATGGCCTGAATTCACTCCTATTCAGCAGAAAAAGAACAACGTTGATAGAGTTTATTTAAAATCGACTTTTGAGGAACGTCATGAGCTAAAAGAGGCTGGTGCTCGATATGAACCGACTGAAAAAAAATGGTGGGTAACTCAAGAACAATTAAATAGTTTTCCAGACAAGTTTGAAAAGTGGTTGGGTTTTGGCTGCAAGTACGATCCCCCTGAAATAAAGAAATGGCAGTATGATTGGGAAACAATGCTTGATCAGTATTTAGAATTACCTGACAAGGATGTTTTTGATTGGGGGCATTTAATTATTGATGAGGCTCAAGACTTTTCGCCCGATATGTTTAAGTTTTTGCGCTCAGTAGGTCGTTGTATGGACAATGGTGGAGTTACAATTCTTGCGGATGAAAATCAACGTCTTTATGAAGGCCAAAATTCTTCTTTAGATGAAATTCGCCGTAATTTAAAAGTAAAGCAAGAACAGGAGTTTAAGTTAACTATAAACTTTCGAAATACTAGACCAATAGCATTAATGGCTAAGCATTTTTATGTCGGGTTACCATCAGGCATTCCTGATATACCGGAAAAAACAGGAGGTCGTCCAAAGTTAGTTGCAACTCAAGACCAATTAAGTCAAGTGAATTTTATTAAAAACTTTTTACAGTTACGTGGTGCTCAAGAGGTTGGAATAATAGTTGACTCTGAGATAGATAAGGATTTCTATCTTGATAAATTAAGAAGTGCATTACCTAACTATCGAGTACAACATTATTCAAGTTCCGATCCTAAGACGAGTGAATCATTAATATTTGATACGCAAGGCATCATAACCATATTAAATCGTCGAAGCTGTAAAGGGTTAGAGTTTGATACCGTATTTATTCCTGATTTACAGAACTTTTCATTTAATGATACAGATCTAATTACGTTTAATATGAATATGTATGTAATGTGTTCTCGTGCGCGTTCAGAGCTAGTTCTTATGTATGTCAAAGATGAATTTATTCAGGCCCCTATTTTGAAGCATTTACCAACAGAGGCTTCAGGTTTAATGGAATATAGAGACTTATAATGATAACGACTTTATTTAATTCAGAATCTTCCTATGTAGTAGTTACTAGGAAATACCTTTCAAGGTTAGTGTTGCCTTATGAAGTATTACTTGATTCACAATGCTATCTTATAAATGATGTGACGATAATTAATGCGAATGGGGCTTTAAGTTTTGTTCAAAGTGGGCATTTTACTGATGATTTAGTGTTGTTAGAGATTGTTAAAGCAACCCAGAAAAAAGCATACTCATTATCTGGTTTAAAAAAAATATGGTTTGCAACTAATGATGCTAGAGATATCTTTTTAGATAGAAGTTATGCAAATTTTGATGTTGGAAAGCTTAACTGTGATGTCGTAGCTTTAGACCAGAAAGATATTTGCTCGGAAGTAATAATTATAGCTAAACCGACAAAAGTGTCTAACAAGTCTGATTTTGTTACCGAAGATGGAATTTTAGCTTTAGTGTATGAAAAATTGATCACTGAACCATATAGTATAGTATCTCTGAAGAATGATTTCTTAAGGGAAAATAAAGTTAATAATGTGATGGATTACTTATTTGGCTCTCAAAGCTTGAGCGTTCTTGAGTTCGAGGTTCAAAGAGCTTTTTCGCAGCAGTGTTTAGATAATAGTCTTGACTATGGATGGGATGCTTATAATGTTCTGAATTCGCTAAATGAACAATTAAGCAAATCGGTTAAAAATGATCATCAATTTGAAGTGTGGTTCCAAAAAGTACAGGCTTTAATTACTGGTAATAGTCCACTAGATATTCCATTAGATGACAACGGGTCACATGTTTTAAGAGCTATTATTCTTGTTTTACTTAATCCTGAATTAGATAATCTCGTAGCAATTAAAGCTCAGCTAGATAAAAATATTGGTGAGGAAGTATTCAAAGTAGCTAAGTCGTTTGTCTTGTTGCGATCAGGATATAGTTTATTTGAGTTTCATCAGCGTGAACTGTTGGGTGACAATAGAATTTTCTTGCAAGACTTAAATGCAGCTTTGCATAATAAAGATTTTTCAATATTTACTGAAACGGGAGATCGTAGAGCTCCAGTTGAAAGTTCAATAGAATCAGAAGCTCAACAATATGAAGTCGCTATTTTATCTGATGAACCTAGGTTTTTGCTATCAAATATTGAGTATCTTTCTAAGTCAGAGGATAAGCTAGAAGGTTTTAATACTTACTTAATTGATGGTTTGATTCCTAATGCTGGTTTTAATGCGGAACTATTGGAAACTCAGGATTCTGACTTCACGCAGTTGTTTTATTGGTTAATTGATCGAAGAGCAGATAATGGTAAGTACAAGGGTAAAATAGGCATAGATTTATTACAAATCCAGTCGAATTTACCATTGGATTATAGATTTGAAGTTGATGCTAGTGGTGTATTTTTAAGATTGCCACCAAATATTCATAATGAAATTCAATTGAAACAAATATTGACTTTAGTTAAAGATCAACTGTCTATCGTAAAAGCGATAAATGCAAGAAAAAGTTCATTTTGATCTTAAAGGAATCAGTGAGTTTATCAAACTTACTGGTTCTATCCCTAAGTGAGTAAAATTAATATAATTAGGTATTTGTTAGTTTTTGAGTACTATGTGGTAATTTTACTTTTTAAAAGATTTAGTATTAAAGTACTTAGGTTATATTGTATTTTGATGATGTGTTCTTGTGGAAAGCTATAAAAATGTCTAATACTTATTACGTCTACTCTCTAAAAGACCCGCGAGAAAAACCAGCTAAAGTATTTTACATTGGTAAAGGTACTGGCAGCCGAGCAACCGATTACCTTAAAAAGGTCGATGAGACTCGCAAAGGAAAATTCATTCAAGAGATTTTAGACTCTGGATGCACCCCGATAATTTCAAAGGTGGTAGAGGGACTATCAGAGGAACAGGCTCTTCAAATTGAATTAGAACTAATTTCTAGCTTCGGAACAGTCGAAACTGGAGGTTCATTATACAACACCGTAATACCGCGCTCGATTAATCGAAAAATAAATGAAAAAGTTACCGTCCCAAATGGTGCTATTGAAAAAGCGCAATTAGGGCTCAAACTACTTAAAGATTCAATCATCTCGTTGTCAGAAGAGAACCCGGAAGGGATCTATAATTCCGATTGTGCTCATTACTTGGGCCTACAATCAGATCACAACGGAAACCAACAAGACTACCTTACCTACAGCGTGCTCGGCATCCTTCTTAAAGAAGGTATTATTGAGACCGAGAAGATTGGTAGCCGTAGAAAATATAGAAAACTCTGAGGTTCAAACGTGGCTAAATTAAAACCAAGAGCAAGGCTTATTCGTACTATCGGGGATAAACTAATTAGTGGCCCCGAAGCAGCTATCATTGAGCTTGTTAAGAACTCTTATGATGCCGATTCCCCGTCAGTCAGCATACACATCTCTCCACCAATACATCAAAACCCAAATGATTTAAACAGCGCTATCATCAAAGATGGTTCTATTTCGATTTCAGACAGTGGTCATGGCATGACTGCTCATGATATCGAGCACATTTGGTTTGAACCAGCGACAGATGAAAAAGCTAAAGCGACACATTCTCGATCAGGTAAAAGAGCACTAACAGGAGCGAAGGGCGTCGGAAGATTTGCAACTGCTAGTTTGGGGCAATCCATGGAACTAGTCAGTGTCTCTAAGCATGAAAACATACTAAAAAAATGTAGGGTTTGTATCGATTGGAACATATTTGAAAAAGCTAAGTATTTGGAAGAGATAGATATCGACATCGAAGATCTAATTCCAGAGCCTGATGACATTACTGGCGTAACAATTATAGTTTCTGGTTTAAACAATGTGTGGGGGCAAGAAAGATTAAAGAGTTTGATACAAGAGTTAAGAAGGTTAGCGACACCTAAACAAGATGAAAAAGATGAGTTCACTATTACTCTAAACTTGTCCGATTACACGATTACTGATGAAAAGTTAGAATATCTCAAAGAATTGAAGTCTGCTAAAAACCGAAGTGAAGTACCTAAGAAAATGTTTTCTCCATACAATTTTGATGGTACCAACCTAGTCTTATCTAACAATGAAAACTTGGATTCAATGATAAGAGTTCAGGATAATCCAAATGAGGACACTTGCGTAGATATTGCACTGAACCCTTATTCCTTAGGTGATCATTGCCATTACAAAGTAGAAGGAAACTTTGACAAAGATGGTAAGTTTCAGGGGGATTTTTCCATTGTACGCGGCGACAATAAAAAACAAGCAGTAAGTTTAGATGCTCCTTCAATGAGTGAATCAGAGCATACATGTGGTGAACTGAAAGTAAACTTGCGAATTTTTGATTTAGAAGTTGATTCAGTCAAAGACCTCATCAATAAAATGGGGCTAGATTATAAAAAGTACTTCACTCTACGCTCTGCTAGAGACTTTATTTCTGAAGGTACTGGGGTTGGTATTTACAGAAATGGCTTTAGAGTTAGACCTTATGGCCACCATGCTCATGATTGGCTCAAGCTTGAGAAGCGAAGAGTGCAAGACCCTTCCCACAAGATTGGTCACAACCAATTAGCTGGTGAGATATACGTCCAAGGTGAATGGGAGTCAATGCTTGTCGAGCGCAGTAGCCGAGAGGGTTTAGAGGAAAATGGTGCTTTCAATAGACTGAAATCTTTAATAACTAACTTATTGCAACACATTGAGGTAGAACGATTTAGCTTTAGAGAAAAAGCAGGTATAGCACGTAAGCCTAAAAAGGATTTTGTAAAAGCTTATAAAGTAGCCTCTCTCGAAAAAGTTTCTAAAGCGATTGAGTCGGTTCAAAACTTATCTCCAGAAGATAAGGACCGCATATACGTTGAAGTAAACAAGTCATCAAAAGAAATGGAAAGAATTCTAGATGGCATGCGTGAATACACAAACTTACTCGAATCAAGGGCAACATTAGGCAATGTAGTTGCTGAACTATTACATGAGGGTAGGAGTTATGTTAGCTCAATTTCTGGTGCTCGCGACTTTTTTAAAGAGTTCGAATCTCATATTGGCGAGCAGAGTATTATGGGCGAAATTGCAAGAAATGATATACCTAGTGAAATTCAAAACTTAGATGATGGATGCGCAGGAATATCAAAATTATTTAAAGATTTGGATCCTATTTCAGGTAGAAAAAGAGGTAAACCCAATTTATTTAATATACTCGATGTAGTTGAACGCGTAGAACGTATTACTAAGACTGAGAGAACTGACTCCGAAGTATTTATCAAATATGACATTGATTCCAGTTTATCTGCGTTTGGATATGAAGGGGACTTACAAGGTGCATTGATAAACTTAGTTCTTAATGCCTCCCATTGGTTGAGTACTGTTGAACGCGAAGAACGATATGTTTCTATTATTGCTACCACCCAGCACAACCAAGTTTATATCGACGTTATTAATAATGGGCCTCTTATAAATGAGCTTCACTACGAACATTTGTTTGAACCAGGTTTTAGTCTTAAATCAAAGGGGCATGGTCTAGGCTTGGCTATTGCAAAAGAAGCTCTGATTAACAGTGGTGGTACATTATCTTTTGCTGATAAAGCGGAATTAACCACATTTAAAATCACTCTACCTAAAGAGGAGATCAAATAAATGATGGTCAATTTACTTGTTGTAGAGGATAAAGACGAACATATCAAAGAATGGGAGACTGTTTTAACACGCCATAATGCTGTATCTACGGCCAAAAATGACGGCTCAATCCGCTTTCATATGGAAATAGCAAAAAACAAAGACGAAGCACTTAGGAAACTACATACATATAATTTTAGTGTTGCAATCATAGACATCCGATTGAAGAGAGAAGGTGAAGATGAAGATTATAATAATACTGATGGTGTTGATGTTTTAAAAGAAATCATGTCAACCGTGTCTTGTTATTCAGTAATTTATACAGGTCAGTCAAAAGATGCAGAAGCAACTATAGAAAATTCTCACCAAGAATATATTAAAATTGTAGATAGAGACACATCGAAAACAAATTTAATAAAAAGTTTAGTGGAAGATAATAAAGAGATAATACTTTCTATAAATGATCTTAAGTATAAATTCTCTAAATCTATGTCTTCATTATTCTATAAGTCAATTTGGCCTCGCTGGAACTACTGGGAAGAATCAGAAGGTAAGAAGGAAGCATTAAACCGACATATGGCTTCACATTTACATGCTTCGTTCCTAAACGAAACTATTGCAGTTCATCCTGAAGAATATTACTTTATCCCCCCCCTTGCTGAAGACCTTGATACAGGGCACATAACTCTCAAAGATAACAAGCATTATATTTTAATAACTCCTAGGTGCGAGATTGCTCAGAAGAAAAATAATACTTTTCAATTCATTGAGTTAAAAGATATATCTTCGGACTTAAAAAAAATTGAAAAAAAGGACACAAATCTTAATGAAGAGTTGGACTCTCTAATGGCTAAAAAGGACGATGAATTACCTGATAAGCAAGAAAAAATTGAAGCTAAAAAAAGAAATGTTGTTAATAATATGAATAAAAAACGAAACCTACTTAGTCATGGAGGAAATAAAGCTTCACTTCATTTCATCCCTGAAATTCGCCAGTCAAAAAAATCATCTTTTGGTCCGTTTCATGCCCAATTTGACCACATGGTTACTATTAATAAGTCTGATTTACAATCATTAGAATCGTTTAAATCAGGTGTCTATGCATGTTTATCAAATGAGTTTGTACCAACATTAATTGAAAGGTTGGGTAACTATTTCAGTCGTATCGGCTCCCCTGACTATTCTCATCCTGAGTAAAGTATTAGTGGTCTAATAGCTCCATCACCACCTTCCCAATCTGCTGTGCCAAATATGGTGGCACAGCATTTCCTACCTGCACATACTGCTGCGTTCTATTACCTTCAAATTTATAGTTATCTGGAAATGTTTGTAAGCGAGCTGCTTCACGCACAGTTAAGCTCCGGCATTGTTTTGGATCGTAATGAATAAAATAGTGTCCATCTTTAGAAATGTGGCTAGTTACTGTTGTTGAGCATTTATTCGCAGCTTGTGTTCTAAAGCGGTCTGCATGAGCGCCTGACTTCCAGTTTTCATGATCAGGAGCAAGAGCATCAGGAAAGTCCCTCGCCTTTGGTGACGTCCCCCCACTTAACTTGGTATAAGCAGCACTGAATGCATAGCGCAGCAAATCACTTTCCATATGCCCACGAGTTTCATGGTTAAGTACGCAAGTTGGCGCATTACTTCTATACCACTGAATCAGGTGGCTAGGCATTTTTTCAGGGTAAATTACTGGCTGAGTCTCACTTCTGTTAAGTTTATTAAAAGGCTTAAGGTCTAGCTCTTGTGTATTCTTAAATTGTTTTTTAAGTAATTTCTTAACTTGAACCCCGTTCTTTGAAACAGCGATTTCCCATTCTTTTACTTCATCTTTACGCTTAGAAAATCCACTTCTTAACTTAGGTAAATCAGATAAAACTTGTTCTACCGTTGTTTGCTCCTCTCTTTGCGTTAGAACCCCTGGAACACTTGTAATATCAGCACGAACACCCAACAAGATCACACGATGGCGAGCTTGAGGAACACCATAGTTCTCAGATCTAATTAGAAAGTCCGTAGGATTATTTACGTTTTCAGTGTCTACCACTAAGGAAAAAACTTTATACCTAGGAGTAGAAATTTTTGTTATTCTACTAGGAGATCGTAAGTCTCTTAAAATATTAGGAAATATCAATTCCCCATCTATTTTTGCAGAAAGGATACCGCGAACGTTCTCCATTACAAAAACGTCAGGCTGAGCAATAGAGAGTACTTTCAAGTACTCTTTGTATAGGAAGTTTCGATGATCTTTTTCAGCTTTGTAATCTTTAATGCCTGCATTACGTGAACGACCAGCTAACGAGTATGCTTGGCATGGTGGCCCACCAATAACAACTTTAGGGCGTTCGCCGTGAGCAGTTACAAGTTGGTGGATACGCTGATGGATGTCTTGATTATCATCACCAAGAGCATGCGGGCTATATAGTGTTTCTTGTTGTGCTTCTTCTGCTTTTTGTGGGAAAAGTTCAAAAAGCTCCTCGCGTGTAAGTTCGCCATTTAAATAAGCATTATAGCTAGATCGACCATGTTTTGTATCTTGGACTTTTCTGTAGAAAGCTCTAGTTGTGAGAGTTTTATGAGCAGATGGCTCTTTTTCGACAGATATTCCAATCTGAAATGGAGCGTTCCCATTTGCATGCTTTACTGACGAAATACCTTCACCAAGCCCGCCAGGCCCAGCGAATAGGTCGATTACTAGAACTTCACCTGTTTTCATGATTACCACAACTATTAATAAAAAGCTTGGCAATCATACCAGGCATATCAATCTAGGCAATATATTTATCATGCCTTTTATTTAAGTTTTAATAAATTAATAAAACATGTATTTTATTTGTACTAGAAGAAGCTAATCAATGAACATAACATGGAAACTAAAGCATCCAATGCCTGCTTACATGTGGCATGATACAGCGAAACTTTCGATAGGTTGATAAGGTAGTACACAGCACTTATGAAAAACATTCAATTTTATAATCAACATTCAGAAGAACTACTTCAAAATTACACATCAGTAACGTTTGAGAAAGTTCACGCCAGTTGGAAGTTATTTTGGCCATTTTCTGGTGAGAAAATTCTGGATGTCGGGGCCGGTATTGGTCGAGATTCCAAATGGTTTTTAGATCAAAAGTGTACGGTTATTGCTTTAGAGCCTGCAAAGGAAATGCGAGATTTAGGCAAAAAACACACAGGTGAACAAGTGCAATGGTTGGATGATTCATTACCTGAATTGAGTCACACCATCGGATTAGGCATGCGCTTTGATGTCATTTTGGTTAGTGCTGTTTGGATGCACATTCCACCAAGTTCACGTGCTCGCGCTTTTAGAAAACTCTCAAATCTTCTTGCTCCAAATGGACGCTTGGTGATCAGTTTACGTCATGGTGATTTCACTGATGGTAGAAGTTCGTATTCATGTTCAATTGATGAATTAGCTCAATTTTCAAAAGATGCTTGTTTACACACGCGATTAGTTACCGAAGCTGAGCCTGATGCATTAAAGCGTAGCGAGGTTAAATGGCAAACGGTTGTGATGAGTTTACCTGATGATGGTTTTGGTGATCTTAATAAAGTTCGTCGTATCATTGTTAATGACAGCAAAAGCTCAACCTATAAACTAGCGCTACTGCGTGTGTTATTGCGTATTGCAGATGCTCATTCAGGCTGTGTGTTGGATCGCACTGATGGTGAAGTCTCTATTCCATTAGGGTTAGTCGCACTGTATTGGATTAAAGCATATAAGCGATTAATTGATGTCGGTAATATTCAACAAAACAGTAATACCAAAAAAGGCTTAGCGTTTATCACGGAAGATGGATGGGATAAGTTGACTCATTTAACGGCTGATGATTTAGCTATTGGCGCTGTATTTTGTGGGGAAGAAGCGAAAGCCTTACAAAAAGCAATGCAAGCAACGATAAAAACCATGAAAGATGGGCCAATTAATTTTATTTATTCGGGCTCTTCAAAAGACAAAAAGCATGAATTTTTAACTGTTGCGCCACCTAAAAGACGTCAAATAGAATCCAGTATTGTGCTTGATTCTACCTTCTTTGAAAGCTTTGGTTCGTTTGTGTTAAAGCAAAACCTTTGGGAGTGTTTCCGCCTTTATTATTCTTGGATTGAACCATTAGTGGTTAATCAATGGATATCTGAAATGCAGCGCTTTGAGGCGAACAGAGAGAATAATATAACGCTACAAACGTATCATGATTGCTTGGTTTGGTTAGATAAAAAGCATGATACCAATAGGGTGCGCACTAAGGTTGAAAAACTGAGAAATAATAACCAGGTAATTAATTGCGTTTGGAGTCATCAAGCGTTGAAAGGTGAGTATCATGTTGATCACTGTTTGCCTTTTGCTCATTGGCCGAATAACGATCATTGGAATTTATTGCCGACATGCAGTAAGTCAAATTTAGAGAAGCGAGATAGAGTCCCTTCGTTATCGAGATTAGATAAAGCCAAACCAGCAATTATAGAATGGTGGCAACAAGCGTGGGATGAGCCTAGTGATCAGCAACGATTCTTCAATGAAGCTTCGCTGTCATTACCAAATATCCCCCCTCAATGCAGAGATTTTGAGGAGGTATTTGATGCAATGGGATTTCAAATCAAAGGGGTTCAGAGTCGCTTATTAGTTAGAGAATGGTAATACTCAGTGGGAGCAACTCACTCCCACTCTTTAATCCTACGTCTTTCCTTCTTGGGTATACCTGTCTTTTTTACTGTTAATCTTAGCTCTCCATCTACTCGCTCTCTTGTTGGTATGGCTAATCTATCAATATCACCTTGTAGGGTGTGGGCTAAATCTTCGGCAAAATGCATGCAGTGAAAGTGCCAAGAGTGTGTCCAGTTACCTATGTGCTTATCTTCATTCGGTTGTATTAACGCTTGCCAATGGTTGCCACAGTTTACGTTAACCACATTACTTGGTGCATCATCGGGTAGGCCAACGCGTCCGCAGCGTGGGGCTAGGCCAGCTCGTTTTATGTTTGATATTTTTAAGGCGTTATCAAAAGGGCTTTGGTAATTGGTTATGCGACTGGCTTGGGCAAACAGAGGTTTTGATTTGTTGTCATCATGGCTGAGTGATTGTCTGGCAATGTCTCCACCTATAAAGCACACTTGGCTTACGTTCCAGTGAATGCGCTGTAGGCTGCGGTTTTTACTGGCTTGGTAAAAGGCCTCTCGTATCACATAAGCCCCTGTCGAGTGACCCAGTAAATGCACATCAATATCACATTGGTTTTGGTGCTCTTTAAGTTGATTTATCGCCAGTGGGGTAATACCAGCCGTTACCAATTTCAGTGCGCTTTGGTAGGCGTCCATTCTGTCTTCAAGGTAGTTAAGCGTATAAGTAGCGCAGGGCCAATCAAAGCTGACAATAGTGCCTGTAAACCCATGCTGTTTAAGGTGCATATCCAACAATTTATGACGTTGAATAACCTCTTCTTGGCTGTTGTTGTAACCATGTGCAAAGAACAAAATATTGCCAGTTTTAAAGTCTGCAAGTGGGTGTTCACTTGGGTGGTGTCCATTGGTGGTGTTTTGGGTTAGCTTGGTTATCCACTCTGCTTGTGAATATTGATGGCTGTTAATGTCGGGAGTTTGGGCATCATCAGGCAAGATTAAATAATGAGCATCGCCGGGCTCGTTGGTATGGCGCTTTAGGGAGGGGGTGGTTTCAATGTGTCGCGTACTTAATATGAATATCACTTAACATCCTTATTGCATTCTATCGGGAGTGATAGAATAGGTGTTTTCTTTCATCAAGATAGTCTGGTCACAAAAAGTTGCGAATGAGTATTAATTGAAGGGAAATAAAACGTGTAATTGTCTTATTTTTAAGAGTTCTTCCTTTGTTTTTATTGTTATAAATATCAGTAGGTTAAAAAATAGTTGGGTTTGTGATCTGAGATCGCGTATTTGTAAGTAAAATATTTAATTTTGAAAAGTGATACAGCATAATGCCGTTTATAAAGAAGGTAGAGTCAATACTTTAAAAATAATAATAATAACCCAGAAAAAATACAACATAGTATTACTGGGCTAGGTAATATGGCTTAATTAAACAGAAAGGGTAGCAGAATGCTTAATTTGAGTGGGCAGAGTTCATTCATGATATTTATGGGTTTTTTAATCGCAGGGTTAGCGGTAATCATCATTCCAATGGCAATACACACGTTTCGTATATTAAGAGAAAAAGAGTAATTTCTTAATACGCAGTATCAGTTAAACTAGGGTTTTCTTTTTTAGATCGGAAGCCCTAATGTCTCACTATTCACTTATCGATATTCCTTTTAACCTCAGACACACCTGTTGGTTTTGTGGTGAGCCTTCGTTCGATCTCCTCTCTTTTCCTAAATCGTCGCATCAAGTTCGTCAAATAACCCATCAACCTATTGAGCTGCCTGCATGTAAAGAGTGCTTGGCGTTGCCATCGGCTGGGGTATCTGAATCTATCTGGTCGTTCCGTGACCAAATTAAGCACGCGTTAATGAACAAGTACGCTAAGCATCTGGGCATTGGTTTGCAGTGGACCAAAGAAGAGTTAGAGGCGTCTGAGTTTCATGGAGCAATACTTGAAGGCTTTGGTAAAAGTGCATGGCCTATGTATGAAATTGCCAAAGAACGTGTTGAATACACCGGGTGGGATTTAGCGGTAGATGGCGAGCCTTTAGATGGGTATGACGAAAGCTGTGGTTATGAATTTAATGGGGTGCGCTATTTAAGTATTCAGGCGTGTATTGAGTACCATGTAAAAGCGATGTCATTAGATTTGGTGTTGCTTGAGACGTTGATCGAGATAGTGGGCTCTGAGCGTTTTGCTTATGCGCTGCGTATTGCGGAGTTAAACCGCGATGTGTCTTATAAAGAGCGTTTGACCATTATTGATGAGATAAAAAACCAAGAGCAAGATAAGGACGATCTTCGTGAATTGAACGAGGCTGAAAAACTAAGTGCAACGCTTCCTCTTGTGGCTGTTGTTATGGATGAGGCAACCGCTCAGCCAGAAGCTATCGAGTGGGCAATTACCCATTCATGCACGACATTAGAGAGTTTAATTGAGCAAGAAGATGCGTTTTTTGATGCGTTCGAGCATTTAGGTGGGCCTACGGCCTTTGCCTTGTTCGATGGTTTACAGTGGTATTTGGTGGCGCGCCGAGATGCGGTATGGTGTGAAGAGAGTGATCCTAATGATGAGTTTTGGCGTTAAGTTTAGCTCTGCATCATCAATTGATATTTAACGATATGGTACGGCCCCTGTAATTACAGAGGCCGTATTTTTTTATATAGCGTTTTATGCCCAGAAGATGGAAGCAAACGCCGTTAAGATAACAATACACACTAGGTTTAGATAAATACCAACGCGCATCATCTCAGATTGTTTGATGTGGCCTGAGCCAAACACAATTGCATTGGGTGGTGTTGCAACTGGCAACATAAAGGCACAAGAGGCTGAGATGGCAATCATAGCTGAAAGCACCACAGGGGAGATCCCTAATGCCTCGGCGACACTGGCAAATACCGGAATAAGCAGCGCTGCACTGGCGGTATTACTGGCAAATTCGGTTAAAAACACAACGAACGCGGCAACCGTTAAAATGGTAAATATAATCCCTGCTTGCGATAAAATATCACTCAGGCTGTATGCTAAGAAGCTACTTGTGCCTGTTGCTTTTAGGATGTTACTTAGACAGATACCACCACCAAACAGCAGCAGTACGCCCCAATCGGTGGTTTTTTCAATGTCTTTCCACTGTACTACACGAGCAAAACCAAGCAGCACAATGGCCATTAGCGCCACTAAGGTATCAAATTTAGAAAACCCACCTAACATGGCATTGATTGGTTTACTGAAAATCCATAGTGTAACGGTGAGACCAAAGATCATTAAGGTAACGACTTTGCCTTTATCCCAAGTAACAGGCTCGTGGTTCAGCTCAAATAGCTCGTTAAGGTTGGGTTTTAGCATCACATATAATAGGCCAACTGTGACAGGTAAAAGAATGAGAGTAATTGGTACACCAAACGACATCCACTCTGTAAAACTTAACCCCACTTCTGCTGCTGCAATGGCATTTGGTGGGCTACCAACAATGGTTGAGATCCCGCCAATACTGGCACAATAAGCGATACCAAGTAGCACAAAGACATAGGTATTGTGGCCTGTTTTTGCGTTGACTTTACTAAGAACGCCCAATACTAATGGCAACATCATGGCAGTGGTTGCTGTGTTACTGATCCACATGGATAAACCTGCGGTGACACCAAATAGCATATAGACTGCGGTGCTCATTTTGCCATTGGCTAAGATTAATACTTTATCTGCAATGACTTTATCAAGCTCTTGTCTGTGTAACGCGGCGGCTAAGGCAAATCCTCCCAAAAATAAGAAGATGATTGGGTTTGCAAAATTACTCAGTGCTTTGGTGGTATCAAAAATCTCAAAGCCCACGGCTAAAATGGGAACCAATAAGGCGGTAACACTGACGTGTAAGGCTTCGGTTAACCATAAAATAGCAACAAAGGCTAAGATACTTAAACCGAGAACGACGTTTTGCTCAAAGGGTAAAAATTTGTATAGCAGAGCAAAAAGAACAATATCGGCGAGAATAATAAAACTGTTTTTACTTAAGAACCATTCCTTGGTGTTGGTGGGTAATGGAATATGTTCGTTTTTGTCTATTTCATTTTTGTGCATGATGAGCTCCATTCTAACGATGAATTTCAGACTTAACTTTATAGTTATTGTTTTTTCTATGCGCTATTGTTACAGAATATTAACCTCAGTAAATAAAAGGTTATCAAGAGTGTCGTTTTGATCATTTGGACGATTTCATAACTATGCGGGTACTCACTTTTTAAACAGAATTGAGCGTAAAACTGTTGCTTTTATGTTAATTGTTATTTGTGTTTTCGCTTTTTTAGCTATGTATTTTGATATTGTTTTTTATAATCTGGTTGGTTTTATAAAGTAAATAAAATGGATTTATGAATGGTGATATGAACCAGTTGTAAGCAAGTTTGTATCTGCTTTTTATTTCGTGATTTAACTTCCAGTAACGCGTTATATTTCTCGTTTAGATGTTTATTTTCAACTATATTCCTGCGCGCACAATTATATCGATAAACCATTCGATAAAGTAGGACGTAAACCTTCAGTCTGTGTGCTAATAAAATTATAATTCTAAATGAAAAATGATGAACAACTGCTCAACAAAAACAATATTAGCATTATCGCTAATGGCTACTAGTGTTGGTGTGTCTGCCCACGGTTATGTTTCTGAAACAAACGGTGGCATCGCTGGCTCTCGTGCTGCTTTATTCTGATACTCAAGAAAAAAATACCAACTGTGGCTCTGTGCAGTGGGAGCCTCAGAGTGTTGAAGGCCCTGAAGGTTTTCCTGAAAATGGCCCAGCAGATGGTCAAATCGCAGGTGCAGGTTTAGTTCAGTTCTCTGAGTTAAACGAACAAACGTCTGATCGTTGGGTTAAGCGTCCAATGACTGCTGGCGCACAAACGTTTGAATGGACGTTTACGGCTAACCACGTAACAAGAACGTGGAAATACTACATGACAAAACAGAACTGGAATCAAAACGCTGTATTAACGCGTGACTCTTTTGATTTGACGCCGTTCTGTGAGCTTGAATACAACATGGAAAAACCGCCGCTATACCCACAAACATTCTCTCATGAGTGTGTGGTTCCAGAGCGTGAAGGTTACCAAGTGATTTTGGCTGTTTGGGATGTGGGCGATACGGCTGCGGCATTCTATAACGTTATTGATGTGAAATTTGAAGGTGACGGTGGTGTGGTTGACCCAACTTGGACTCAAGGTGGTCAAATTAACCCTACGCGTGATCTTAATGTGGGTGACCGTGTCTTTACTCGTGTGTTCGATGCTTCTGGCGAAAACAGCCGTTTGTCGACAAGCGTAACGATTGAAAATGCAACTCAAGGTCAAGCAAATAACTGGCCGCATGCATTAGCAACTAAGGTTAACCAAGAGCAAGCTAATATTGCAGCGGGTCAGCTAAATGAGAAAGGTGAGTTTGTTCCTGTATTTGGTTCAAACCCTGTGTATTTAAAAGCAGGCAGCGGTCTAAAGAGTGTTGAGATTGGTTACCAAATCGAAACGCCAGAGCCAAGCTATGAGTTAGATATTCAAGGCCTAGCGTCTATGTATACCATTGGTGATACGGCGACAGAGTTAGATCTTAGCTTATACGCTGTGGGCGATATGAATGTAGAGCTAACGGTTTATAACCATGCTAAAGAAGCGTTATCGAACGCGGTTGTTGATCTAAAAGATGGTGAGACTAAGTCAGTATTAATGACATTATCTAAATCAGAAAAAGGTCATCATATGCTTGTTTCTCGCATCAAAAATACAGAGGGTGAGTTAATTGAGCAAACCACATCTGATTTCCATTTGATGGAAGAACAAACACCGCCACCGGCAGGTGATTATGATTTCGTGTTCCCAGAGAACGTAAAAAATTACACTGCAGGCACAAAAGTACTGGCTGAAGATGGCGCTATCTACCAATGTAAGCCATTCCCTTATTCTGGTTACTGTGTTCAGTGGACTGAAACCGCAACAAGTTTTGCACCTGGCGTTGGCTCTGATTGGTCAATGGCATGGGATAAAGTGAAGTAATTACCTCACTGTCATTATCAGTATCACTTAAATAATAATCAGGCCTATTCAGTAA
>NZ_JARACR010000035.1:0-31494 GCF_028765505.1 Aliivibrio sp. A6
ACTCAATGATTAATACTGATTGTTACATAAAAGTAATTTTGTGTAGCCACTCAGTTCATTGATTCCATTTACTTTCATTTTAAAAAATGAAAACAAACAGTTTGCTTTCGCAAATAGCGATTATCAACTCACAAGTGCCCACACAGATTAATAGGTTTCAAATTGTTAAAGAGCTTTTCTTCTACTTTCAAAGCGTTTCTGCTTTTCTGTGAAGAGGACGGTCATTTTATCTAATTAAGTTTCAGTGTCAAGCACTTATTTGAAACTAAATTTCCTAACCATCTTTCCACCAACCCTTTGCTGCTCTATGCTGAGCGCTCCGTGTCAGTGAGGTCGCATTATAGGGAGTTCGATCACATTAGCAAGCGTTAAATGCATTTTTTTGCATGTTTTCTTTCTGTTTGATGGTCATTTAAGCAATGGAAAACTTATACTTTATTACCCCTGCAAGCCTAACAGCTTACCCACAAAGTTATCCACATTTGCTGAATTTAATCGAAACTAAACTGATAAATTAAATCAACAGCACTATCTACCCCAGATATGGCTTCTATATAGAGATCGCTAATAATTCGATACCTTAACGTAAATTCACCAAGTGAATTAAAAATACCGACCCCATACTTAACTTGTAAATCTGGCGCTATGTAGCCACTTATTGTCACTTGTGAGTCATCACCGGAACCAGCGGTATCTAATTGTAGGTCTTGCACACCAAATGCTTGGCCAATCTCTCCGACTACTTTACCGCTTTTAGCAAGGCTTAATCCTATCAGTGTCGTCGTCATGGCATTTCCACCAGATTCACTATCTATATCCTGCCCTCTTAATAAATAAGATAACGCATTGGCTTGAGGCATAGATGGAGATGAGAATATCTCTACTCTTGGAGCATCTGCTGGACCACTCACTTTAACCCCCGCTACCACATCATCCTGGGTATTATCTGGATTTCGAATAGCTTCGATATCTACATAAGGCTGATCTGCTGGACCATTAAATAAAATCTTTCCTTTTCTTATTTGTAAATCTTGTCCGAAAGAACGATAAGTACCATCTTCAATATTTACTTCTCCAGCAATAAATGGCGCTTTATTTCTCTGAGTTACATTTAATTGACCAACAAGACCAGCTTCTAAACCAAATGCAGAAAGAAGCACATCATTACCTATCGAGATTTTGATATTGGTTTCGACTTCCATTGGTAAGGTAGTTGCAGTCTCTACCGGTTGAAGCTCATTATTTAAAATTACTTCATCCTTTGATACACCAACCGCACTTTCTGGCAATTCATTAACGACAATCCTCCCCCATGGGATACCTATACTGCCAGTAATCTTCGCTAATGTCGGAATAATGCGAATTTTCATATCTGGCTTAACTTTTAATTTAACCATGGGAGGTACATTAACTTGAAGTTCATTACCGAAGACATCGAGTCCTGCTTTCCAATTCTTTAAATCATGCCAGTCCGCTGAACCATTAATATGTAAATCACCATCAGGGGTCGTTATCTTGGAAACAAGTTCTCCATCGTAACCATTCATCTTAATTTTGATATCACCATTAGAAATATCAACCGGGGAGACCTCACCCTTAACTACTACTTTATTAATAACGAGATCACCAACTGACTTGGGATGAAGTATCGGACCTGAAAAGTTAATCTTTGAGTTAATAATCCCTTGAAGTTGACTGTATTCACCTAATGCAGGTTCAAACATCGATAATGACAACGCCTCTATATTGGATATTCCTTTTATTGTTTTCTTGCCTGTTAAATCATCTATTAACATCTGTCCATTTAATTGACCGTTACCAGTCAGACCAATAAGCCAATTTGCATTAAGAACATCATCTTCCATTTCTGCATTAACTTTTATCTCATCCCAACCAATAATTAATGGTTGCTCCATTTGTTGTTGAACATTTCCTTTTGGTAAATACAAAGCCGCTTTTATATACGGTTTCTTTTGCTCTTCCCACTTTGCAATTACGTTTAAATTAGCCTCACCATTAACTTTTGTCTCTTCTGGAAGGAAAACTTTTAACTTGCTAAATTCGAAATGATTCACGCTTAAATCAACAATTCCGGATTTGCCCGCCAATAAATTTTTATTTAAGCAAAGTGACGTTACTCCCTGACTCCAGCAATTAGCTTGAACAAATACTTCTGAGGTTTGAATGTCATAGGCTAATGCCGCTTTCTTATCTAATTTCCAAGGACCAATTTCAGTTTTGATTTCAGCTTTTGACAGTTCACCCTTCCAAGCTTTTTTTCTATCGAGAGCACCATCAATAACGAGGTAAGAGTCAACGACATTTGAATCTAGATTGACACTTAAGCGATGGCTTTCTTCTTTACCGTTAAATTTAATATTTAACGCTTCAAGTATCTGCTTTTTATATTGGCCTTTACTTAAATCAACACGAAGATCAGCATTGATTTTTGGCATTGGTACTATATATCCGTTGATAGAGGCTTTTTTTAATGTTGCTTCTTTTTTCCACTTTAACCCAAGCGCATCTATATCAAGTTCAATTTTAGGCTCTGTTACTTTTCCAGTTAATGCAACTTTGCCAAATAACTTACCGTATAAATCAGGAACACTATCTGACAATTCAGGAAAGTTAACATCGACATTCAAATCCAACTCTTTATTAACTTCACCAGTAACTTCAATACCATTATCACCATGATGCAATGCTAAGCTTGGGATATCGATATTAATCTCCCCTTGACCATCCTTGTCATGAGCAAAAAGAGAACCATTAACATCCAATGGGTACTTTCTAAATATGCCTTTAATATCAATCACAGGTATCAAAGCATTCCAACCACCTTTATCGGTAAGTGAACCATTAGTCTCAATCCTTCCACTAATATTCCCTTCCGCAGCTTCCCATTGAATACCCGGCTGGATATTTTGAAGATCAATATCTCCTTTCCATTGTAGTAATGAACGCCAATCTATCTCTATACCACCAGAAACCTGTCCTCCTAAGGTATCAATAAGTAAATCATGTAAATTTACCGAACTAGTATCTCCCTTACCTTCTAAACGAATATCTGTTTGAGGAACGTCTTTTCCTTCTATATAAAGAGAACCAGAAAATTGATACTTATTTAAATCACCTTTTGCTCTTATGTTAGGGACTAATGCTGTTATGGCTTTATCACCAATAAGCGGCCAATAAACATCCCCTTCTGATACTTGGATATTAAAAGGTAATGTCGATTCTAAAGGCTTGAGTTCTGCATCAATCTTTGCTTGTAAGCCTCCACTCAATTTAACTGAGGCCTTTAAATCAACCACACTTCCCTCTGCATCTAAGGTAACTTTATGTCCCTTTAATTCAGTTTCTTTAACTTTTAAAATAGCATTGAGTGTTAACGGGTAATCGCCATCAAGCTTAACATCACTGTCCATTCTTAAACTTGCTTGCGGCATATCTAAATAAAAATCTTTTACATGGACATCATGCTCTCCAGCCTTAGCAATAAAATCGAGTTGATTTACTTTAATTTGAGAGTCTTGCTGTAATGTGAAATCTCGTAAGGCAAATTTCTCAACATTAATATTTAATGGAATATAAATAGAGGGAAGAATAATTTTTGAGGTTGGTTTTTCTTTTGGTAATTCGTCTGTATTTTCTTGAGAGGCTTTTTGTTTAGCTAACTCGACGCTTATCTTTTCCCAAGCAAGAGGAGTAACGGTCAAATCACTATGATGTAGTTTTACACCAGTATTAAATGAGCGCCATTGAATACGGTTACCTAAAATATCCATATCAATATTATTCAAACTAATATTCGTTACATTAATAGGGATAGGAATAGATAGAAGACTTGGCTCTACAGGCTCCGGTTCTTCGGTTTTTTGAGTTTCAGGCAACTCAGGCAAGGCCAATGTCAAACCATCAATAGATATATCATCAACACAAAGTGCCGGTTGCATTAAGCATTCAGGGGTAAAAGTAACACTCAAATGATTTACTTTGGCATCAATAAACGTCTTATCTTGATAAGATATCCCAGTTAATGAAAATTCAGGTAATACACTTCCCTCAACTTTATCTATATATAAAGAAGGTAACGCTTTTTCCGCCCCCCAAACAAGCAATTTTAATCCCGGGTTAGTAAAAACAATAGCACCTACCAATAAGAGTAGTACTAAGATTAACATTGGGAAAAATAGTGCTAAACAAATACAGTGACGGCTAAAACGACGCTTTTTCTTTTGCTTTGCATCGATTACTTGCTCTTGGTTTTCTTCTAAAGAACTCATACTTCAGGCCCTAAAGTGAAATGCACTTTAAATTCATCTCCTGGTTCTGCATCAAACCCCCAAGCAAAATCAAGACGAACCGGGCCAACTGGAGATGCCCATCGTATACCCAAACCTGCGCCCATCTTCCAGTCAGGGGTTGATATCCACGCGTCACCATAATCCACAAACGTTGCTACCCACCAATTACCAACCACTCGATACTGATATTCTAAGCTAGTAGTTGCCATAAATTGGCCACCAGTCAAATAACCATTTTTATCTTTTGGTGATATTTCTTCATAGCCATAGCCTCTCACACTATTATCGCCACCTGCAAAGAATCGAATAGAAGGAGGGAGTTTATAGAAGTTATCCGTATACATAGCTCCGATCTCACCTCTTGCTACACCGCGATGATTTTCACCAATACTTCGGACAATTGCACCTTGAGCTAAAAGACGTAGCAATTTTGCATCGGATGTTAATGCTTGATCCGTAGCTTCTATGCTGAACGATTTTTTATCTCCCCACATAGGCATAGTTCCACCACGTGAACGACTTTTAGAAAATGATACTCCAGGCAAAACTAACCATGCTGTGCCATCTTGGATCCCTTGAGTAAACTCTTCATAAAGAAAACGGGTGTAGATGGTTCTATGCCAACCCGAGTCAAATACCCAATGACGCTCAAAAGCTAAATTTGACTCTAAGCTATCGGTATCTCGGTTATCAACATTCTTCAAGCCATACTTAACAATGTAGTAATCTTTAAGCACCTGCTCTAGTGGGATTTTATACGATATAGTTGCTTCTTGTTCCGGTTTTGAAATAGAAAGTCCTGTATCTAAACTGTGTCCATATTCATTAAGCCATGGCTTTTTCCAACGGATCTTACCTCTAACACCAACATCGGTTGAGTAACCAATACTGGTTTCTAGTTGATTTCGAACTTGAGGTGATAAATGCACATTCATTGGTAACTGTCGACTTACTCCAACAGCATCTAAATCAGGCTCAACATAAACAGATGAAAACCATTCAGTATTAGATAGGGATTGATTTAACTCACCAATTTGACTTGCGAGGTATGGATCACCTTCTTTGAAAGGGATAATTGAGCGAACTCGCGACTCTTCAATTTGGCTTCCTTCAATCTTTGTTTTGCCAAAGTGATAACGCTGCCCACTTTGATAATGTAAACGCACTAAAGCTTGATGCCTACCAGGTGCAATTTCTAAACGACTTAACGTAAATTCACCATCAAAATATCCTTTTCTTAATGCTAAATTCTGTAACCTGCTTTTTAAGCTTTCATATTTACCATGATCAATCACTTGCCCCAGATTTAACCCAGAGTTATCAACTGCATTAATAAAATCAATATCCGTTTTTGCTTCTCCCGTAATAGTAATGTCACTGACATAGATATAAACGGGTTCGCCAGCATTCACGGTAAATACTAACGTATGCTCACCTTCTTGGCCTTCAATAGAGAAATTCATCGATGGGTCGTAATAACCTAACGCTTTAAGTGCATCTCGGGCATTTTTTTCAAGGCGAGATTGGAAACGAAGTGAAGTAGAGTACTCCTCTTCTGGTATGGCTGAAATATACGCTTCAACGTTACTCAGCAAAGATCCTTCTAAACCCTCAATTTCCAATTCTGTTTGTGCTGATACTCTTACTGAGAGTAGAGCCAAACAAGAAATAAATAAGAGGGATAACTTCTTTGTCATACTTATAATTATTCTATTGATTCATGAATGCATTCTATGCAATGGTAATTTACTCGCTTTGTAGAGTAGCACAAGGTAAAAGTCTTCTAAATGACTCAGTTGAAGGATGCGACATGACCATAAATAAACAAAATTTACGACCTCATCATTTTATTTCACAGGTTGATTTAGAAATAACACCTCCAGACCATGACGTTATTTATGTAGGGATGGGATGTTTTTGGGGTGCAGAACGCTTGTTTTGGCAATTACCAGGAGCTTACTCAACTGCCGTTGGATACGCCGGTGGGGACACACTAAATCCGAACTATAAAGAAGTCTGTACAGGAACAACAAACCACGTAGAAGTGGTAAAAGTTGTCTTTAACCCCACTCTTATTTCTCTTGAGACTGTGCTTCATTCTTTTTGGCAAAATCACAATCCAACACAAGGAATGCGTCAAGGTAATGATATAGGAACACAGTATCGTTCTGTTATTTATACTAATTCAGAACAGCAACAGCTAATTGCAGAAGAAACGCAGCAGCAATACCAAACCGCATTAGAGAAACAAGGTATTAATGCACCAATAACCACAGAAATACTGCCTATAAATATTTTCTATTTTGCCGAAGAGTATCATCAACAATATTTAGCAAAAAATCCTGATGGTTACTGCGGGTTAGGTGGGACTGGAGCCTGCTTCTTATAAACAGAAAAGGTGCTCATCACGAGCACCTTTCAATCTTAATATCATTAACACTGTCTATAATATTACGCTGGCACTACTGATAGCTGGCGAATGTGCTGATTGACCTCACTCATTACTGATAACATTTTTCTATTCTCTTTATGTGGCATCAGTAGTTTGCCCTCATCGAATTCAAAAGAACCAATACCTTCAATATGAAGTTGTCCTTTAAATAGGGTTTTAACAAAGCGAGCCACTTGAAGTGGTCTATAAGCCTTAAAATTTCTAAACATAGCCATTACCTCAATAATCCATATAAGGTGATCATTAAACGTCCATTAAAAATATGTCACCTTGCCATTTATTACCTAAACAACAATAGAGCGAAACATTTAGTTAACATTATATATCGCAAAACAGTGTACGACAAGTTGGATTTCATTTATTAACTATGAGCAACTAATGAATTTATACTGGTCGAATCGCTTTTTATTAATCTCTGCACTACACTACAAATTCTTATTTCTAAGGATAATAAAAATGAACACAGTAAAACTATTCGCTCTTAGTGCCTGTCTATTACCTTCCCTTTCTTTTGCTCACAACATTTCATTAAATCAACCTGTGCCATCAGTAACGGTTAAACAATATGGTGAAATTACATATATTAACGACGCCCCTACCTATCAAAAATGGAACAGTGAACATCTAAAAGGGAAGGTTCGAGTTTTACAAGCCATTGCTGGCCGAAGCAGTGCCAAAGCAATGAACGCCGATCTTATGAGTGCTATCACCTTAGAAAAGTTCCCTGAATCAACATATCAAACTACAACTATTATCAATCAAAATGATTCTATTTGGGGCACAGGTGGATTTGTAAAGTCATCTGCTGAAGAGAGTAAAAAAGAATTTTCATGGTCATCTATGGTTCTTGATGAAAATGGTAAGGTGGCAAACGCTTGGGATCTTAAGTCTGAAAGCTCAACCATTATTGTTCAAAATAAAAAAGGGAATGTCATTTTTGTTAAGGAAGGAAAGCTATCTTCCGATGAAATTAAGCAAGTCATAGCCCTAATCTATGCTCAGCTATAAATAAATGGCTTGATTATCAATTGTTATATTATTACATTTACCGCTTATACTCTTTTTAAGGCGGTACAATGCAATCGTACTTTTTTACTAAACAGCGTTGGTTAAATTGGAGTTTAGCTATTACTCTAACGCTGTTTAGTGTATTGGTTGCCCATCACCAAATTGATGCTAATGCACAGCACCATGAGAATCATCACTGCCAATTATTTCATTCTATTGGTTCTGGTTTTATTGTACATATCACTTCTCCCCCGATCATTCCTCAAGCTATAGTCAGATCAGTATTCTCTATCGTAGAAAACAGTTCTCCATTTTCAATAACCGTACACTCTCGAGCACCCCCTTACCTGTCGTCTAATATTCATAAATACACCACATTTATAACACTTAGATAATAGGAAGCAATTATGCTTATCTGTAATAAAAAAAATGCTCTACGATTAATAATTTCTAGTACCTTATTCTCAACCCCACTAATGGCTTATGCAGGTGATCATCATCATGACGATCATGAACATTCTGAACATCGTCAACACGGGGCACACGTTCATGGTGTTGTAGAAACAAATATAGCTCAAGATGGTGACCATTTACTTTTTGAAATCACAGCTCCAGGCTCTGATGTTGTAGGATTTGAACACGCTCCTAAAAACAAAGAGCAAGAGCAGTTATTAGAGCAAGCTATTGCTAAACTAAAAAAACCAAATGCAATTTTCTCTCTACCAGAGTCTGCTAACTGTAAAATTTCAGAGGTACATGTCTCTCATAGTATGAAGCATGCTGACCATGCTGACCATGATCACGATAGTCATGACCATGATAAACATGACCATGATAAACATGACCACGATAAACATGACCACGATAAACATGATCATGATGATGACTCTCACCATGAAGAACACCAAAGTGAACACGGTGAATTTACAGCTCAATATGAATACCACTGTGAAACAATCTCAGAGCTAAACCAAGTAGAAACGCAATGGTTTACCTTATTTTCTCACACTAAAAAAATAACAGTTCAATACTTAGGTGATTCAGGACAGAAAGCGGCAACATTAACCGCTAAAAAAGCCGTTCTCGCTCTATAATTTAGGCATGACGGTGGCAACACCGTCATTATTAATATGAATATAATTGAATTATCAAATCTGACTTTTTGTTGGCCAAACCACACAGAGCAAACTCTTAATATTCCAAGTTACCAGCAACAACAAGGATCTAAGGTATTTATCAAAGGCCCAAGCGGCAGTGGTAAATCAACCCTTCTTAGTCTCCTTACAGGGATCTTATCACCGACCGAAGGAACGGTTAGCATTAATGGTACTGATATTAATCAATTAACATCAAATCAGCGAGATCGATTTAGAGCTGATAATATTGGCTATATATTTCAGCAATTTAACCTACTTCCTTATCTTTCTGTTGTTGATAATGTAATTTTGCCATATCAATTTTCATCACAAAAAGACCTATCAAAACAAGAACTAATAAAAGAAGCTGAGCGCCTACTCAATCAACTTCAATTGCCTGTTTCTCATTTTAACAAACCCATTACTGATTTAAGTATTGGTCAACAGCAGCGAGTTGCAGCGGCAAGAGCGTTTATTGGAAAACCAAAATTGATCATTGCAGATGAGCCAACTTCAGCATTAGATCACGACAGTCGCTTTGCTTTTATTCAGCTATTAATGGAAGAGTGTGAAAGCAGTGGTGCTGGATTGCTTTTTGTTAGCCATGATCCAAGTTTAGAATCTCTTTTTGATCGTTGTATTGATTTAAGAACCTTAAATAATGTGGGAGGCATACAGTGATTGGTATTGCTCAATTAGCGTGGAAGAGCTTAAAAAACCGTAAAACCACCGTAATATTAACCGTTCTCACTATCGCTATTTCTGTCATGCTGTTGATGGGCGTTGAGCGCATTCGAACTCAAGCAAAAAACAGCTTTGCCAATACCATCTCTAACACAGATTTAATTGTTGGTGCACGCTCTGGTCAGGTTAACCTACTGCTTTATTCGGTTTTCCGTATCGGTAATGCCACCAACAATATTGATTGGAAAAGCTATCAAGAGATCAGCAATCAAAAGTCAGTAAAATGGTCAATTCCAATCTCTCTAGGCGATTCTCATAAAGGCTTTAGAGTCATGGGAACCAATCAAGATTACTTTCGTTTTTACCAATATGGAAAAAAACAACCACTAACGTTTAAAGAAGGTAAGCCATTCTCACACTTATTTGATGTTGTTCTCGGTGCCGATGTGGCAAAGAAACTAAACTACCAATTAGGTGATAAATTAGTTATTGCTCATGGAATTAGTGATCAATCCTTTACTCGCCATGATAATTTACCTTTTACCGTTACTGGTATTTTAGCTCCAACAGGAACACCAGTAGATAAAACTCTACATGTTTCTTTAGGCGCGATAGAAGCGATACATGTTGGCTGGGAGAGCGGAGCTCATTTAGGTAATACCCCTGATGCAAAAACATTAGAGCAACACCAGTTTGAGCCTAAAGAAATTACCGCATTCATGTTAGGGCTAAACTCAAAGATTCAGACTTTTGCTCTTCAGCGCTATATTAATGATTACAGCAAAGAACCCCTTAGTGCCATTCTTCCTGGTATCGCTTTACATGAACTATGGGGAATGATGTCGATGGCAGAACAAGCTTTATTAGCTGTCTCTGTTTTCGTGGTCATTGCAGGATTAATGGGAATGCTCACTAGCTTATTAACTAGCTTACAAGAAAGGCGACGAGAAATGGCTATCTTAAGATCAATGGGAGCTCAACCTAAACATATTTTTGCCCTACTTGTTAGTGAAGCTGTCGTAATAACGACCTTTGGGATCATCGTAGGCCTACTGGGTTTATATCTTTCTTTATCTATATTACAACCCATAATCCAACAGTATTATGGCATCGCCATTGAACTTACATTACCAAGTTTATACGAATTAAAGCTATTAGCTCTTGTTCTGTGCTCTGGTTTTATTATTGGCGTCATACCTGCCATTCAAGCATATCGACACTCGTTGAGTGACGGTATGACAATTAGACTTTAAGGATAAACATGAAAAAGAAATTCTTACTCTGTTTCTTATTACTTCTGCCCTTTAGTGCAATAAGTAATGAAGTATTAAAACTCGATTGGATTGACTTAGTTCCTGAACAGGAAAGAAATCAATTTGATGCGGTAGGTATGCCTAAAGTTGATCATAATGGTGCCCAAATGCAGCAATCTCTTGTTGGCGGAGTTCGACAAGAATTAAATGGTAGCATGGTAAAAATACCAGGGTTTGTTATTCCTTTAGAAGGTGATGACAAAGTAATCACTGAGTTTTTACTTGTACCTTATTTTGGGGCTTGTATTCACGTACCACCACCACCACCAAATCAAATCATTTATGTAAAATTTGAAAAAGGTGCACCAATACAACAATTATGGGATGTCATTTATATAGTAGGGACACTAAAAACAGAAACCATCAATAGTGAATTAGCAGAAACTGGCTATCTTATTGAAGGAGCTAGCCTAGAAGAATACGATGATGAATAAAATGTAACACATATGTAAACTCGCGTTTATCTTTCCTATTGTTATATATAATGGGAAAGATAGACGAGCGTTGCAGTATAACCCGTTGCAATCACTACACTATACAGTACTTTTTTTAAATTTGATCCTTTCATGAAATCCCCCTTATAAAAATCACACTTATTATTTTAACAAAAATTTATCATTTAACCACGCTTAGACTCTTTCTTTTTGTTAGTTTTTCTTAATTATTGCTTTGAGATTAAAGTTTTTATTTTCTAATACCGATAATATAAAAAGAGAACCGTTACTCAGGGCTAGGTTAATCATGAACTCACCACAAAAAATCATCACAAAAGATGAGCAAATAAAAGAACAGCCAACACACAAAAAAGAGCATTACGTTGTAAGCAGTGCTCGACGACTTACTGAGATCGCGGTAAAACAAGGTCTTGCTGCAAAACTGCAAACACCGAAACCAGAAGAAACACTTCTAAAACGCGCTTTATATCGAGAGAAGTTATTACGTGAGCAGCAACAGCAAAACTTAGAACAAATAATTAAATTTGCTTATGATTATTGTAATGATGAGACAGCGGGAGAGCCCGATCCTGATTGGCTTCATCGTTTTTTTGAAATGGCTAAAGACATTCATGACCCATCCATGCAACGTTTATGGAGCCAGATCTTTAAGCAAGAAATTATCACTCCCGGCTCAACGTCAATGAAAGCACTTAAAGTGTTAAAAGACATGACTCAACGAGAAGCACAAACATTTCAGCGAGCAGCCTCATTAGCCTGTAGTTTTGGACAAGACAACAGTAAAAAATTACTTCTCGGCTATAAATGCGCTGGCACTCTCTTCAATCTGTATAAAACAGAAGGCCCACAACTGGTTCATTTAGGTAACTATAAGCTTCCTTACTCCAGTTTATTGCTGCTTATTGAGCTAGGCTTATTGCTTGGTACTGAATTAGAGTCTGGAGAAATAGAGTTTGAACCCGCATTACCGCTGCAATATCAGGGTAAAAACATTGCAATAAAACCAATGCAAAAAGGGGCTAGGCTTGTTTATTACCGCTTCAGTCCAACAGGGGCTGAGCTATGTAAGTTATTAGGGAATAAACCTAATGAAAATTATTACGACAATCTCATTAGCCTGCTAAGTCAAAAGTTCATTGTGGAAACTGACGTAAAGAAAACCATTTCAACAACCGCTTAATTGTCTTTCTTCTTTCATAATAAAGCCCTTAAATAATCAAATATGTAAGGGCTTATGTTTAGGTAATGCGATGAGAAAAATCGCTCTTACTGAATAATCGCTCTTGCCTTCAAGGCTATTAAGCATTGCTCAACAAGCGCATCAATTGACTCTTTACCCGCAGGCAAATCGATCTCAGGATTTAACGGCTGTTGGTATTCAGAATCAATCCCTGTGAAGTGTTTTATTTCCCCTGCTCGTGCTTTTTTATACAAGCCTTTAGGGTCCCTTTTTTCACATTCATCCAAGGAAGTATTCACAAAGACTTCTAAAAACTCGCCCTCTGGTAGTAATTCCCGAACCATTTGGCGCTCTGCTCTATGAGGTGAAATAAACGCACTTAATACAATTAACCCGGCATCAGCCATCAATTTTGAAAGCTCTCCGATACGTCTGATATTTTCTTGCCTATCATGATCCGAAAAGCCTAGATCGTTACACAAGCCATGACGAACATTATCTCCATCTAGCAGATAAGTATGATAACCAAGCTCTACTAATTTGTTTTCTAATGCTCCAGCTATGGTTGATTTCCCTGCGCCAGATAGCCCAGTAAACCAAAGCACTGCTGGCTGCTGGTTTTTCAATTTAGAGCGAGTGTCTTTAGTTACTGAATGTTGGTGCCAAACAATATTTTCATCTTTCACAACGTCTTTGACAGTCATGTTTCATCCTTGAATTAAAATGGGAAAAAATAAGGGATTAACGTAAGTACCAAAACTGAATAAATAATCGACATGGGTAACCCCACTTTTACGTAATCAAGTAGCGTGTAATTACCCACACTAAATACTAATAAATTGGTTTGATAGCCATAAGGAGATATGAAACTAGCACTTGCCCCAAATAATACCGCCATAATAAATGGCATTGGATCAACCCCGTAACCTAGCGCCATGCTATACCCGATAGGGAAAGCCAAAGCCGCTGCTGCGTTATTAGTAATTAACTCAGTTAGCACTAAGGTAATTAAATAAACCGCAATCAAGGCACCAATCACTCCCCAACCGTTAAATAACTCCATGAACATATTACCGAGCTGTACCGACAAACCCGATGACAACATTAATTGAGCAATAGAGAGCGCAGCCCCAACAATAACGACAATGTCGATAGGGAAACGTCGGCGTAGTTCTCCAATATTAATCACGCCAAGCGCTAATAATGCCAAAAGATAGACCGACAACCCTTTGATAATTGGGAATATATTCAATAACTCAGCAGCAATAACACCAGCAAAACCCAACAAAACCAGCGCACTTTTATCACCATCCAGTTTTGCTGCCGAATCAAGATCACTAATAATGACAAATTCACGCTTTAACTGCTGTTTACTCTGTTCGAAATCTTTTCCCGGTACTAAAACTAACGTATCTCCCGCTTGCAGTTCAATCTTACCTAAACCACCTTCAAGGCGTTCGTGTCCACGCCGAATCGCAACCACCACGGCATCAAAACGATCTCTAAATTTCGAAGATTTAATGCTTTTGCCACGAATGGAGGCCGATTGGCTCACCACCACTTCAATTAAGTTTTGTCCATTTAAATGGTGCTGCCCAAAGAGCGTTAAGCCATTAATTTCTTGTAATGTAGTCACACTTTCAATATCACCACAAAACAATAATCTATCACCGGCTAATAGCACCATCTCAGGATCAACTGATACTATTGTTTTTCCTTCTCTAATCACTTCAGCCAAAAACAGTTTTCTTAATGCTCTTAAGTTATTTTCTGCAATCGACTTACCAACCAATGGCGAGCCACCTTCGACTCTTGCCTCTAAAAAATAAGGCAACTCATCTTGATGGCCTTCATCGTACTGGGGCAATAAATAACTTAGTGGTATTAGAATGAATAACCCACCAAGTAGCACAGCGATACCAATAGTTGTTGGTGCAAAGAAACTTAAACTTGGTAAACCTGCATCTTCGACAAAACTATTAATAATTAAATTGGTAGAAGTACCAATTAGAGTTAGGGTACCACCTAAAATTGCAGCGTAAGAAAGAGGAATAAGCAGGCGAGAAGGTGCGTGGCGTTGATTACGCTTTATCGCACCAATTAAAGACACCACCACTGCGGTATTATTAGTAAAAGAAGAAAGAATAGCGGTTGATAAGCCCAATTTGCCTACCACACTCCCTAACCTTCCTTCCGAAATATGACGCCCAACCCAACTGATAAGGCGTGTTTTTTCTAAAGCACAAGAACTCAGGATTAATAACACCAAGGTTAATAGTGACGAGTTAGTAAAGTTTTTTGCCAAACTAGGTAAATCAATCATCCCTAGCATAAAAGCAATAAACGCTGCCCCTGAAAAAATCACACTTGGTTTTAATTTACTTGCTAATAGACTCACAATAATTAGAGCCAATAAAGCCAGAACGAATCCTTGTTCCCATGCCATAGACGGTTCCTTTTTAAGCCATTAACTTAAAAGCTTAGAAATATCTTGTGCTCCCCAATGAGGGAAATGTTTACGAACTAACGCATTTAACTCCACCTCAAAAGCACTGACATTATCATTGATAGGCTTCACATCGCTTAACTCAGATAGGTTTTGGATCATCCCAGCCCCTACCGTCACGTTAGTTAAACGGTCAATAAAGATAAAACCACCCGTTTCTGCACAATCTTGGTAACGATCTAAGCTTACCGCTTCTGTTAATGATACGTCACACAAGCCAATACCATTTAATGGCAGCTCTGGTGCATCAAAGGTTTCTAGGCTATTGATATTTACCTGATGATGAATCGCATCAATTTGACCTACCGTTTTCTTACCGGCAATTTTAATGTCGTACTGACGACCTGGTTCTAGTCCTTTTTCTGTCATCCATACAATCTCAGCCTTAAATTGATCTGTCGCTTGTAAGCTAGAGTTTGCCTTCACTAACAAATCACCACGGCTAATATCAATCTCATCTTCTAACGTTAATGTCACTGCTTGACCTGCTTGTGCTGATTCTAAATCACCATCAAACGTCACAATGCGCGCCACTTTTGATTTTTTACCCGATGGTAGCGCTACAATTTCATTACCAACAGCAATGCCACCCGATGAAACGGTGCCTGCAAAACCACGGAAATCTAGATTTGGACGATTCACATATTGCACTGGAAATCTAAATTCACCATTGCCTCTGTCTGAATCGATATCTATATTCTCAAGCACCTCTAATAGAGGCACACCTTGATACCAAGCCAGCGCTTCACTCTGGTTTACTACGTTATCTCCTTCTAGAGCAGATAGCGGAAGAATAGAAATATCTAGGTTTGGATTATTTAGCTTTTTGGAAAAAGTTAAATACTCTTCTTTAATCTCTTCAAAGCGAGATTCAGAATAATCGACCAAATCCATTTTATTTACCGCTACCACAAAATGACGGATACCTAAAAGGTTCGCGATATAAGAGTGACGACGTGTTTGATCAAGCACCCCTTTACGTGCATCAATCAAAATAACCGCAACATTACAGGTAGATGCACCGGTTGCCATATTACGAGTGTACTGCTCATGCCCCGGAGTATCCGCAATAATAAACTTACGCTTTTGGGTTGAGAAATAACGATACGCAACATCAATGGTGATCCCTTGTTCACGCTCAGCTTGCAGGCCATCAACCAATAATGCCAAGTCAGGACGTTCACCTGTTGTACCGACGCGTTGGCTATCGGCATGAACCGCATCTAACTGATCTGCATAGATTTGTTTTGAGTCATGGAGTAATCGGCCTATGAGGGTACTTTTACCATCATCCACTGAACCACAGGTTAAAAATCGAAGTAATGATTTATATTGATGTTCTTTTAAATAAGCTTCAATACCAAGCTCTTCTAATTGTTGCTCTACTGCACTATTCATTATTTAATCCTTCCTTAGATGCTTGATATTAAAAGTAACCTTGGCGTTTTTTCAGTTCCATAGAGCCAGATGAATCATGATCTATCGCTCGACCTTGACGCTCACTTGAGGTAGCAACCAGCATTTCTTCAATGATTTCAGGCAAGGTATTTGCTGTTGATTCCACCGCCCCTGTTAATGGGTAGCAACCTAAGGTTCTAAAGCGAATGTCTTTATGTTGGATTTCTTCACCTTCTTCTAACTCTAAACGCTCATCGTCTACCATGATCAACATGCCATCACGCTCAACCACTGGACGCTTCTCAGATAAATAAAGCGGAACAATTTCAATATTTTCTAAATAGATGTATTGCCAAATATCCAATTCAGTCCAATTTGATAATGGGAAAACTCGGATGCTTTCCCCTTTATTAACTTGGCCGTTATAGGTATTCCATAACTCTGGACGCTGATTTTTTGGGTCCCACGTATGATTTTTATCTCGGAAAGAATACACACGCTCTTTAGCTCGAGATTTTTCTTCATCACGACGTGCACCGCCAAAAGCCGCATCAAAACCATACTTGTTTAGCGCTTGCTTTAAGCCCTGAGTTTTCATGATATCGGTATGCTTTGATGAACCATGAACAAATGGGTTAATCCCCATTGCTAAGCCTTCTGGGTTCTTATGTACCAATAAGTCAAAACCGTATTTTTCTGCCGTTTTTTCTCGAAATTCAATCATCTCTTTGAATTTCCAATCCGTATCAACATGAAGAAGTGGGAATGGGATTTTTCCAGGATAAAAGGCTTTGCGTGCAAGGTGCAGCATGATTGAAGAGTCTTTACCAATCGAGTACATCATTACTGGGTTATCAAACTCAGCAGCAACTTCACGAATAATGTGGATACTTTCAGCTTCTAGCTGTTGTAGGTGAGTTAATCGTTTTGCGTCCATGTATTTTTGTCCTTTAGGCTAAATTTGGTAATGACACCATTAATGGAATTAATTGCCCTAACAAGCATCAATTCTCTTTTTACATGGTGGCTATTTTTCATTCCAATAAAGTCACTATAGACGGGTTACTTTATTACCTGAAATTCTAAAATTTCATTTTTTATTCGATTTAATGCTAACGAAGTTTTTCTTAAATAAAACGGGACACAAAAAACAACATATAAATTCATGGTTAAGCTGTGATCTTGTTACCGTAAACCACACGGAAAGAAGATCAAGCGCACACATTAGAAGACAAATTACATTTATAACATAACCAATCTGTTATCTTAATTGGCGCTTTTATGATTATCACCTTTTGGAGAACACTATGAAACTCTCAGCTAAACCTGTATCGCTATCCGTTCTTGCTGGCTTAGGCTTACTAACATTGTCTGGCTGTACAACAACAGAAGACACAAATGAAGTAATTAAGCTACGTGTTGTAGAAACGACAGATATCCATACCAACCTAATGGATTACGATTACTACAAAGATAAGCCATCTCAAAAAATCGGTTTAGCGCGCACAGCTACGTTAGTTAAAGAGGCTCGTAATGAAGTAACCAACAGTGTTCTTGTTGATAACGGTGACTTACTGCAAGGGAGCCCAATGGGTGACTACATGGCAGATAAAGGGATTGAAGCTGGTGAAGTTCACCCTGCATATAAAGCCATGAATCAATTAGATTACGATGCAGGTAACATTGGTAACCACGAATTTAACTATGGTTTAGAGTTCTTAGCAGAATCAATTAACGATGCAGATTTCCCATACATCAGTGCTAACGTTTATGATGTAGAAACCAAAGAGCATTACTTCAAGCCATACATCATTAAGACACATACATTTAAAGATACTGCTGGCGTAGAGCACGAAATCAAAGTCGGCTACATCGGTTTTGTTCCACCACAAATCATGGTATGGGATAAAAAAAATCTTGAAGGTAAAGTCTACGCTCGTGATATCAAAGAAACCGCAGAAGAGTTAATTCCTCAAATGAAAGCGGAAGGTGCGAACGTTATTGTTGCGATTCCTCACTCAGGTGTATCGACTGACCCGTACAAACAAGGCGAAGAAAACTCTACTTACTACTTATCTGAAGTCGAAGGTATTGATGCAATCGCATTTGGCCACTCTCATGCTGTTTTCCCAGGTAAAGGGTTCGACAACATGCAAGGTATCGATAACGAAAATGGCACCATCAATGGCGTTGCCGCTGTTATGCCTGGACGTTGGGGTAGCCATGTTGGTGTAATGGATTTAACTCTTAAACAAAAAGATGGTGAGTGGGTTGTTGCTAACGGTAAATCAGAAGCTCGCCCTATCTTTGATAAAAACAACAAAAAATCATTAGCGGCGGCTGATGAAGGTATTGTTAAAGCATTAGAATCAGATCATAAAGGCACACGTGAGTTCGTTAACCAACCAATTGGTAAAGCTGATGACGTGATGTATAGCTTCTTAGCCTTAGTTCAAGACGACCCAACAGTTCAGATTGTTAACCTTGCGCAAAAAGATTACGTTGAGCGCTTTATTCAAGGTGATCCTGATTTAGATGGTACTCCTGTACTTTCTGCTGCTGCTCCATTTAAAGCAGGCGGTCGTGGCAATGATCCAACAAACTTTACTGAAGTTGAATCAGGTCAATTAACTTTCCGTAATGCAGCGGATTTATACCTATACCCAAATACCCTAGTGGCAATGAAAGTAACAGGTAAAGAAGTAAAAGAATGGCTTGAATGTTCAGCTGGTCAATTTAAACAAATTGATATCAATAACACAGCACCACAACAGCTAATCGATTGGGATGGCTTCCGTACTTATAACTTTGATGTCATGGATGGTGTCAATTACCAAATCGACGTAACTCAGCCTGCAAAATATGATGGTGACTGTAAAGTAATTAACGACGGTTCTGAGCGTATTGTTGGTCTTACTTACCAAGGTAAACCAATTGATATGAAGCAAGACTTCATCATTGCGACAAACAACTACCGAGCTTACAGCAATAAATTCCCTGGCACAGGGGCTGATTTCATCGCTTTTGATGCACCAGATGAAAACCGCACAGTTCTTGCTAACTACATTTCTCGTGTAAGTAAAGAGGAAGGTCAAGTTAAACCAGCCGCTGATAATAACTGGTCTTTTGCTCCAATTAAGAGCAACAAAAAACTGGATATCCGCTTTGAAACATCACCAAGTGACAAAGCAGCCCAATTCATCAAAGACAAAGGCCAATACCCAATGAAGCATGTAGCGACTGATGATGTTGGCTTTGCGGTATACCAAATTGATTTAGCAAAATAAATAACATCTAAATTTTCTATAACATAAATAGCATGGTGATTTCACCATGCTATTTTTTTATACCTATGTAACGAATTAGATGATCTATTTATTACGCAGAAAAAAAATAAGGATTAATTGATGCCTAAAAAAACAAACATAGGTATCTTGAGAGTATTCATTTTAAATCGAGATAACACCTATGATTCATTGGCAAAAAATACCATTTAATAACTTAACTACCGTCCAACTGTACGAACTTATCCGCTTAAGAGTCGATATTTTTGTCGTAGAGCAAACTTGTCCATATCCTGAATTGGATGGAAAAGATTGCCAGGATGGGGTTTATCATTTAATTGGGACGAAAAATAATGAAATAATCGCCTGCGCTCGATTATTGCCTGCAGGGATTAGTTATAGCAATGTCAGTATTGGTCGCGTAGCAACAAAAGAAACAGCAAGAGGTAATGGTTTAGGTCACGAACTCATCTCTCAAGCTTTACTGAATTGTGAAGAATTATGGCCTGGGGAAAGTATTGATATTGGGGCTCAAGAACATTTAACTCACTTTTATCAAAAGCATGGTTTTAATGTAATTTCTGATATGTACCTTGAGGATGATATCCCTCATGTCGACATGCGATTAATAAAATAATGAAACCTATGATGGCACCAGTCAATCTTGCTATTGTTTTACTTGTATTAGGTAACTTACTGGCATCACTATCTGATGTGGCGGTAAAAGTCCTTGATGGTGGAGTTTCACCTTTTCAGTATATTTTCTTACGTCAGTTAGTTTCACTCGCTCTTCTCTTTCCATTTTGGATTCGCCAACCACCAACATTAAGAAATTTAAGCAATCCAAAAATAACAGTATTAAGAGCCCATATTCTATTAATTGGCAGTTGTTGCATGGTGGTATCTATCACTTATTTAACCCTTGCGACTGCCAATGCCGTTTTTTACACCGCACCGTTATTAATGATCCCACTTTCAATCTTGCTACTCAATGAAAGGCCATCAGCAAAGAAAGTGCTTCAAACTGTTATTGGGTTTATTGGTGTTCTGATTATTCTTCGCCCTTCTCAATTTCACTGGGCAGCTATTTTTGCTCTAGGGACGGCAACAACGCTAGCGCTATATAATCTTTTAGTTAGAAAAATCCCCAATGACCAATCCGTTATTACCACACTGTTTTGGACAACCTGTTTATCTCTGCCTGTTGCCGGAGGATTAGCTTGGTTTTATTGGCAGCCACTAAGCCATAATGAGGTACTTTGGATAGCCTTAAGCGCTGGCTTTATTATTAGCTATAACGGCCTAGCAACCATGGCATATAAAAAAGCACCAGCAACTCAGATATCTTTAGCGGAATATTCAGGGCTTATATTTGTGGTTTTATTTGGCGTAATTTGGTTTGATGAAGTGCCAGATGCATTAACTGCGGCGGGAATTGCGTTAATCATTCTCCCTCTAATGCCTAAAACATGGTTAAAGAACTTAAGAGGGAGGCGTTAATAGGAAAGAATAAGAACTTTATTTACTGCGGCCAAAGTTACCATCTGACATTCTAAAGTACATAATTGCTTGGTTATCTCGCTCTATCTGAAGGATGTCTAATTCACCCTGCGGATTAAGCTTAAAACGAAATAATTGACCTTTTTTAATATTGCTCAATGGTTTATCGGCACCTTCGATTTTAACCACCTTGTTTAGTTCTGTGAGCGACAGATTATTTTTTCTAAATACTTGATACAGCGTATCACCCGCTTGAATTTGATAATCATGCCACTTTGCAGAAGTTTGAGTTGATTGCGAGGCTTTAACTTCCGTTATATTTTTTGCTGGCTCTGCTTCTATTTTCTCTTTTTCGACTTCATAAGCAGAAGGCGTATTACGAAGTGCTGCTTCTTGCTCACTCAAACCTTTTAAATTTAAACTGACACTTTGTCTTTGCATTTCAGGTGCAGGGATCATCGTAGGCTGAATACTCTCAAGCTCTTCTTCTGCACCGCTTGGCAATAGAATTAAAACAAAAGTAACTGGAACTAAAATGCGTAATGCTTTTTGATGAAATAGAGGTAAGCGCTGCCAATAAGGTAAAACTTTATCGGTAAGAGGCCCAAACTTATCCTTTAAGTTAGCCAGTTGCTCAGAAAAATCTGGGCGCTTTATATTCATTTTTTTCTTTTTATTCATGCCATCGCCTCATGCGAAACTGGTGAGCTCACGTTTTATTCTAATATCAGAGCGCAAAGAAGTACAAAAGTTTACCTTAAGCTTAGATCTCTGTATCCTTTAGTCTTTCGTTTATACCATATAAAGAAAGAGAGACAGCATGTCTGAAGTAAAATTAGAAACAGTAGAGCAAAGAGCAAGCTACGGTATTGGCCTTCAAATGGGTCAACAACTTGCACAATCTGGTCTTGAAGGCCTAAACGTTGCAGCTATCGCTAAAGGTATCGCTACTTCATTAACTGGCGACATGCCAGAAATCGAAGTTGACGCGATCAACGAAGCACTTCAAGCACTTCACATGCGTGCTGAAGAAGCTCGTGCTGAAGCATCTAAAGCTGCCGCTGCTGATGGCGAAGCTTTCCTAGCTGATAACGCTCTTCGTTCAGAAGTAACTGTACTTGAGTCTGGTCTTCAATATGAAGTACTAACTGTAGGTACTGGTGAGATTCCAACTTCTGATAAAACAGTACGTGTTCATTACCACGGTATGTTAACTGACGGTACAGTATTTGACAGCTCTGTAGAGCGCGGTCAACCTGCTGAATTCCCAGTAACTGGCGTTATCGCTGGTTGGGTTGAAGCACTTCAACTAATGCCTGTAGGTTCTAAGTGGAAGCTTTCTATTCCACAAAACCTTGCATACGGTGAGCGTGGCGCTGGCGCTGCAATCCCTCCATATGCTGCACTAGTATTCGAAGTAGAACTACTAGACATCATCTAATTTTTATCAGAAAAAGATTAAAAATAAAATTAAAAAGCGATGCCTATATGCATCGCTTTTTTTTATGTCATACTCTAATTGAATGTTATAAAAACAAATTGATAATGTTAAAAGGACATGACGATGAAAAAAACGTTAATTTTATCTACTCTTGCGCTTTCTCTTACAGCTGCAGCCCCTGCTAATGCCTTTCTTTCGAGCCTATTTGGTGGTGATGATGAAGCAAACACTGAGCAAGTCACTGCATCCAATCCACTTGTAGGCATGCTTACTGATAATCTTGGAATATCAGCAGATCAAGCTGCTGGTGGTGCAGGTGCATTATTAGCAATGGCAGGAAATGGTCTATCAAGCTCAGAAAACTCAGAGCTAAATAGCATGGTTCCTGGTCTTGAATCATTAACAGGTGCTATCCCAGGTGGATTAGGTAGCATGATATCAAATATGGACAGCGTAAAAGCCGCTTTCTCCGCACTCGGGTTAGATCCTGCTCTTATCTCTCAATTTACCCCTCTTATCACTCAGTATCTGACATCACAAAATGCAAGTTCAGGCTTAATGGACTCTCTCACTTCACTGTGGAAATAATATTTCAGTCATAAATAAAAAAGACAGCCTATATCACGCTGTCTTTTTATTTCATATAAACTATTTATATTCCAGAACCGGCAGTCTCACCGTCATCTTCATGCAAGCCACACTCTCTTTTTAAACCAAAAAAACGAGTCTCCTCTTCTTTCATTCCCGGCTCCCATTTCTGAGTTGTATGAGTATCACCTACAGAGAGATAACCTTCATCACGCAATGGATGATAAGGCAAACCACGCTCTTCTAAAAAGTAATGAACGTCTTTATTACTCCAGTCCAACACAGGTAAAAATTTAAACACCCCATTTTGAATACTAAGCACTGGTAAGTTTGCACGAGAGTTTGATTGCTCACGACGTAAACCTGAAAACCAAATACCGACTTCAAGTTGATCCAATGCTCGGCGCATAGGTTGAACTTTATTTAGCTTATTATACTTCTCAATTCCCTCAACCCCTTTCTCCCACAATTTACCATAACGTGCTTCTTGCCAATTTGGCGTTTCTTCCGCGGTAAACACATGCAGATTTAGTTTTAGTCGCTCAGTGAGTTGGTCAACAAACTGATAAGTTTCAGGAAATAAATATCCGGTATCGGTTAAAATAACCGGAGTATCCGCTTTTGCGTCAGTGACTAATTGCAACATCACTGCTGCTTGAATCCCAAAACTTGAGGACACCGCAGGGTTTCCTTCTAAGTTCTCTAACGCCCATAAGATTCGTTCTTGAGCGGTTAGCGTTTCAAGCTCTGCATTGACTTCCGATAATCGTAATATTTGCTCAACTTTAGTTAATGACAGCAGCTCTGATAATTGCAATTTAGGCATAAAAGTCCCTTTTTGATACTTTCACTTCATCTACGATTCCAGCTCTAATGGTAAAATCACCAAAGCCTTCATTACCTTTACGCTCAGCTGCCCAACGACCAACAAGTTCATCTATCTCAGATAAAATCTGACGATCTGTAATGTTTTCTTTATACATTTTAGGGACACGAGTGCCACTGCGATTACCACCTAAATGGAAGTTATAACGACCAGGCGCCTTACCAACTAAGCCAATTTCAGCCAACATCGCACGGCCACAACCATTTGGACAACCTGTCACACGGAAGATGATATTGTCTTCTTCTGGCAAGTTATGCTTTTTCAACACACCTTCAATCTCAGTAACAAACTCAGGCAAGAAACGCTCTGCTTCAGCCATTGCTAACGGACAAGTAGGAAACGCCACACACGCCATTGAATTTTTACGCTGCTCTGAATGCCCATCATCAATTAAGCCATGCTCACGAGCAATTTGCTCTATCTGATCTTTTTGCTCCGCTGGTACACCAGCAACGATTAAATTCTGGTTGGCAGTCATTCTAAAATCGCCTTGGTGGATCTTAGCTATTTCAGCAACCCCTGTTTTTAGTGGTTTTCCCGGATAATCTAATAAGCGACCATTCTCAATAAATAATGCTAAGTGATGCTTACCATCAATACCTTCAACCCAACCAATTCGATCACCACGCTCTGTTAACTCATAAGGGCGACTTGCTTCAAATTGAATACCAGCACGTTTTTCCACTTCGGCTTTAAATACATCAACACCTACACGATCTAACGTATATTTTGTTTTTGCATTTTTACGATTTGAACGGTTACCCCAATCACGCTGAGTTGTCACAACTGCTGCAGCTACATCTAATGTTTTCTCTAATGGTATAAAACCGAAATCATCTGCTTTACGTGGGTAAGTTGCAGTGTCGCCATGGGTCATTGCAAGACCACCACCAACAAGTACATTAAAACCAACCAGTTTTCCATCATCTGCAATTGCAATGAAATTCAGATCATTCGCATGCACATCCACATCATTTTGCGGTGGGATCACAACCGTTGTTTTAAATTTACGAGGAAGATAGTTACTGCCTAAAATTGGCTCTTCATCAGTCGTTTCTAGCTTCTCACCATCCAACCAAATCTCAGCATAGGCACGCGTTTTTGGTAATAAGTGTTCACTGATTTTTTTCGCCCACTCGTACGCTTCTTGATGTAATTCAGATTCTACCGGGTTAGTCGTACACAACACATTTCGGTTTACATCACCCGCTGTCGCAATCGAATCAATACCGATACTATTAAGCGTTTGATGCATTAATTTAATGTTTGGTTTTAGAACACCGTGAAATTGAAACGTTTGACGAGTGGTTAAACGCAAACTGCCATAAGAGGTATTTTCTTCTGCAAACTTATCAATCGCTAACCACTGCTTTGGGGTAATGATTCCCCCCGGCATACGTGCACGAAGCATTACGTTATGCAGAGGCTCTAATTTTTGTTTTGCACGCTCAGCACGAATATCTCTATCATCTTGTTGATACATACCGTGAAAACGGATCAACTGGAAATTATCTTTGGTAAAACCACCTGCAATGCGATCTTGAAGATCCTCCACGATCGTACCTCGAAGGTTTTTACTTTCACGCTTTAGACGCTCATTATCCGCTAATGGGCCAAGTTCAGTGCCTGATAAGATTGTTTTTACTGCAATTTGTTCACTCATTAGTACACATCCCTTTGGTAACGTTTCGCCTTACGCAGATCATTTACAAATTGTTCTGCTTCTTCTCTGTTCTTCTTTCCTTGCTGCTCAACAATCGTAATCAAGGCTTCATGTACGTCTTTTGCCATGCGCGTTGCATCACCACACACGTAGATATAAGCGCCATCTTGTAGCCACTGCCACACTTGCGCTGAATGCTCTAGAATACGGTGCTGTACATAGACTTTTTCTTGCTGGTCACGACTGAATGCGACATCTAATTGATTTACAACGCCTGACTTAAGATATTTTTGCCATTCCACTTGGTATAAGAAATCTTGCGTGAAGGTTCTATCACCAAAGAATAGCCAGTTTTTTCCTTCTGCATCACGGTTGTCACGCTCTTGCACAAATGAGCGGAATGGAGCAATACCCGTACCTGGGCCTATCATGATCACAGGAACATTATCATTTTGAGGAAGTTTGAAATTATTGTTGTGTTCAATAAACACTTTCACTTCATCGCCTTCTTCTAGACGATGAGATAAAAAGCTAGAGGCACCACCAAATCGAGACTCATCTCCTTGTTGGTATTCAACTACACCAACCGTTAAATGAACTTCTTCATCGACTTCTGTTTGGCTTGAAGCAATCGAATATAAACGAGGGGTTAAACGACGAAGTAATCCAACTAATTGCTCTGCCGTTAATTTTGTTTTCTTTTCTGATAGTAGATCAATGACTTGAGTATTACCTGCATACTGGCGTAATTTGTCTTTGTCTGCGGTCAGTTTCTCTAGTTTTTTACTGCCGGAGAGTTCAGTAAATGCTACCACTTGTTGTGGGTTTGCCGATGTGATTTCGTATTTTTCAACTAGCGCTTTTTGAAGTGATATCTGCTTACCATCAACATCTACTTGTTCTTCACCAGTAAGACTTACTTGTTTTAAGATTGCAGCGGCAAGTTTGGGGCTATTTTCAAACCACACCCCAAGAGCATCACCTGGCTGATAAGTTAACCCTGAACCTTCCAAATCGATTTCAATATGACGAACATCTTTACCCGAATCGCGACCCGTGATTTTCTGGCTAGCTAATAATGTAGCGGTATATGGGTTCTGTTTAGTGTATTGCGAAACAGCATGAGCAGCTTGTCCTACTGGCAATTGCACAACCTGTCCATTGTTAGAATCATCACCTGTTGCCAATGTTTCTTTTACTTTCTCTAACGCTTGTTTACGCCACTCCGCTGCTGGCGCTTCATAATCCACATCTAAATCGATACGCTCTAAAAATGGCGTAGCTCCTTTTTTGGATAAGTAAGCATCGAAATCTTTACCTGTTTGGCAGAAAAATTCATAACTCGAATCCCCCAAACCAATAACCGCGTATTTTAAATTATCTAATTTAGGCGCTTTTTTAGATTGAAGAAATTCATGCAATTCAATGGCATTATCTGGCGCTTCACCTTCACCATTGGTTGATGCCACAATAATAACGTGAGTTTCTTTAGCGAGATTTTTACCTTTGTAGTCACTGGCATCAAAAAGCTCAACGGCAATACCTGCTGCCGATGCTTCTTCTTTTAAAGCTTCGGCAACCCCTTTAGCATTGCCTGTTTGCGAGGCATAAATAATTGATAATTTACCAGCAGGCTCACTTGATACTGCGGCTGCGGCTTGATTGATTGGTTGTGCTGCACCTGAGGTTTGGCTTACACCCCAAAAATAACCACTTACCCAAGCAAGCTGTTGCGGAGATAATTCTGAAGCCGCTAGCTGTAATTGACCTATTTGTTGATCATTAAGTGGGCTAGCGAGTGCGGAGAGTTCCTTTAATAACATGACGACATCCCTATTCATTGCGTCATATTAGATTAGCGACTCTTTTCTATAACAAGAAAGAATAGATAGGTATGTTTTATAACTTTTTGGAAGAAAGAAATATTTGCGTTAATTAATTTAAGGTGAAAATAAGGTTAATCATTAATCCTGACTTGGTTAAATCCAACCGCTAATGCACTTTTCGAGGCTGATTCTAAATCCCTGTATTTCATCTCACCACCTTTCATATCAGTAAGCAGAACAAGGCCTCCACGCACATGGCGGAACTCTACAATCCAAGACTCCTCAACCACGACAGGCTCTATCACCGCCTCCACTAATTGATCTTCTTGGTACATCAATTTTAATTCACTTAATGTCGTCATAACTGCATCCTTACCAAATATGAATATCATAGTAATATCCATTCTATAAGCATGGTCAATAAACAGAGATTGAGCAAATTTAAAATAAAAAAATAGCGACTCAGTCACCTGAATCGCTATTTTTAATATTCTGGTTATCTCTGATTAGAAATCAAATGATAAACCACCGAACCAACCATCAACCATTACGTTTGCTTGGTTGCTATCAAAGCCTTCAAAGTAACCAAATTCATGGTCCATTACGCGATAACCTACTTTGATTTCTAGATCGACCGCATCAACTGGAAGAATGTATTTAACCCCAGCTTGACCATCCATTGTACGAGTACCGCTGCCACTACCAAAATCATACTGACCAAAAATGTGGAAATGCGTATCGGGAATATGCAGTGACGCATCGGCGTACATGTTCATTGCTGTTTCGCTAAAGCTTTGATCTGCTGGCTGAGTTGGATCTGTAGAAACAGAACCACCTTTATTAAATTCGCCATTAGCAAACTGTGTTAGTGTTAAACCCACATCAAACTGAAGGCCGTTAGTGTCTAATAATTTATAGTAACCAGTGTAGTCAATTTGATCATATTCAAAACGATCAGACCTTACTGGGGTATAACGAACTTTAACATTTGGCACATAAGCAAATGGGTGCTCAAAAGCGATTGAGAACGCTTGCGATGCATCAACATCATTTTTACGAACAGCATCATCTTTAGATCCCACTTTTGCATCAGGGAACCACGCATCAATTTCAACTTTAGTGGTAAATTCCTTCTCTGTTGAATGTGCTGGTACTGCCAATACTAAGGCAGTTGAAGCAACAACAGCGGTAAGGGATAGTTTGTTCATGCGTAGTCTCCATTTGCGACGCTATTTGTTTCATATGCGGTAATAATAAACGATCTGGTTTATTTATGTACTTTCTTTTTATTTCTATTTAATGCAATTTTACTAAAGTAAAAAAAGCTTAAACATCTAACTCTTTTGGAATTTTAGCTAGCGCAGCTTCAACTACTTCAATACCTGAACCTGGTTTATGGGCATTTTCACTGATATAGCGACGCCATTGACGAGCACCCGGCATACTTTGGAATAAACCAAGCATATGACGAGTAATATGACCAAGATGTGCACCATTTTCTAATTGGCGCTCAATATATGGATACATTGCCTCTACAATTTCACGACGCTTTTTAATTGGTTTATCACTACCAAAAAGTTGTTGATCAACTTCTGCTAATAAATAAGGGCTCTGATACGCTTCACGACCAATCATCACGCCATCTAGATGTGCTAAATGCTCTTTTGCTTCCGCTAATGTTTTAATGCCGCCATTGACTGCAATCACTAACTGAGGAAAATCTTTCTTGATTTGATATGCGCGTGGGTAATCTAACGGTGGAATTTCACGGTTTTCTTTCGGGCTTAATCCACTTAGCCACGCTTTACGAGCATGAATAGTAAATTGATCACAACCACCCTTCTCATGAACCGTTGAAACGAATTTAGTTAAAAACTCATAGCTATCTTGGTCGTCAATACCAATACGGGTTTTTACCGTTACAGGAATATCAACAACCGCTTTCATCTCAGCGACACATTCGGCAACTAGATCTGGCTCACCCATTAAACAAGCACCAAAACGACCATTCTGAACTCGGTCTGATGGACAACCTACATTAAGGTTAACTTCATCATAGCCACGCTCGGCTGCTAATTTTGCACAATGAACTAAATCTTTAACGTTCGAACCACCTAGCTGCAATGCAACCGGATGCTCTTCTTCGTTATATGCAAGAAAATCACCTTTACCATGGATGATAGCGCCAGTCGTCACCATTTCTGTATATAAAAGCGCATGCTCAGATAATTGACGATGAAAATAACGGCAGTGACGGTCTGTCCAATCAAGCATAGGGGCAACGGAAAAGCGTTGTAGTGGGTAAGAGCTCATAAATAAATTCGTTCAGTGATCAATGCCGCAATTCTAACATGATCAGAATAGAAACAGCCAACCTATTACCACGATAATGATGCCCATAAATAAAATGACATTCTGCAAAATAGTCACTAAAATAACCGATAACTTATGATAAACTCACTATCTGTTCAAAAAATAAGACACATAATCCTTGAATCGTACGCAAAAACAAAAAGTTGAGCTATTGTGCCAGCAACGTGGGGTAAGACTCACACCACAGCGATTAACAGTTTTAGAGCTGATTGTCTCTCACCAGGGGGCGATAAGTGCTTATGATCTTTTAGAGCAATTAAAGAAAATAGAACCCCAAGCAAAACCACCCACTATTTATCGTGCTTTAGATTTTTTAGTGACCCAAGATTTTGTTCATAAGGTCGAATCAATAAATAGTTATATTTCTTGTTGTGTTATTGGCGAACACGCTCATTTTTCACAACTATTTATCTGTCGTACTTGCGATGACGTTGTTGAGTTCCATGATATTAAAATAACAGAGCAGCTAACAAAGCATGCTGAACAAATTGGCTTTTCTGTCGAAAACCATATTGTTGAAACTCATGGTACTTGCAAAGCTTGTTTAAGTAACAACAATAATAAAAATTAATTAAAGGACATTACCTACCATGCGCGCTGAATTTGTAAACCCATTCTTAGCTTCACTGATGAATGTACTTAAAACGATGGCTTCAATGGATTTAAAACCACAAAAGCCTCGTATTAAAAAAGATGAAATTGCTCGTGGTGATGTTTCAGGTTTAATAGGCATGGTTGCTCCACAAAGTAAGGGCTCAATGTCGATTACTTTTGATGAGCAGCTTGCTCTGCAAATCATGCAAAACATGTTAGGTGAGCGTCCAAATAGCATCAATGAAGAAGTGACGGATATGGTAGGTGAAATCACCAATATGGTTACTGGTGGTGCAAAACGTATTCTTTCTGAAAGTGGTTTTGAATTTAGCATGGCAACGCCTATGGTTGTTTCTGGTAAGGGCCATACGATTACTCATAAATGCGATGGTGCGATTATTATCATGCCATTTACTTCAGAATGGGGTAATGCGTTTATTGAAATCTGTTTTGAGCAACAGAGACTAGAGACTAGAGACTTATATGGACTCCCTAACAACGTCAAGTGAGTAATTCGATAAAAACACGGTTAGATGCGGACTTATATACGGGCTACTTTTGAAGGAGCTACCTTCGCCCTAAGATGTTTTCGCACCAATAAATCAAAGCTATAAGGCGGCTTTCTATGCCATAGTCTCTCACTGATTTTTACTGGTTGGTCTTACCTGTTTTTTCGCATTACATTGACGTATTCGGGTTAAACCTCAAGCAATTGAGGCTTATATTCGGTGTTGCTTATTAGAATGGCGTAAGCCGTTCTTATGTTTTTATTAATTAAAGCGACAGCTGCTACTTTTTTACCTCTTCGCTCAATTAGGGCTTTTAGCCATTGTTCCTTTACTGTTCTTGCTGCTCTTTTAGATAAAAAAGATACTACTGACATTGCTCCATTAAATA